>CALLNA010000280.1 GCA_938005655.1 uncultured Novosphingobium sp. | reverse complement strand
ATCGTGCAGAACCACAGCAGGCCGATGTCGGAGAACCGCCGCTCCAGCGGGCCGGCGAAGTGCCGCATCACGAACATGATCGCCGAGACATAGACCAGCACCAGGATGCCCGGCATCCCGACGGTCTGCGACAGCGCGACGTCGACCCACGAGCCCGGCGCCAGCTCGGCCGAGGCGGTGAGGAACATGATCGCCGGGAAGATCCAGAAGCCCGGACGCTTGAACGGCTCGGCCAGCATCTCCTTGAACGGCACGCCCATCGCGGTGCTCTCGGTCTTGGGGAAATCCTGGGTCAGCGCCCAGGCGCCGCAGGCGAGCGCGGGCAAGGGGATCAGCGCGATCGCCGCCTGCCAGCCGAGCTGGAACTGCTGGAACACGACGAGCGAGGCGAGGCCCCCGGCGATGATCCCCGCGGGCCACCAGGCGTGGAGCTGGTTGAGCCGGTGGGTCTTGTCGTCGGGATAGAGCGCGGCCGTGACCGGGTTGACCGATCCCTCCATCGCCCCCCAGGCGAAGCCGCAGACCACCATGCCCAGGGTCAGCATCCCATAGACCGCGTCGATCCCGCTCATGTTGGGCGAGGCCAGGATCAGCAGCGGCCCGACGATGAAGCAGGCGCAGGAGAACAGCACCACCCGTTTCGCCCCGATCAGGTCGAGCAGCGGCGAGATCACCAGCAGGCTCAGCGCGAAGCCCAGGAAGGCGTTACCGAGCGCCGCCGCGATCATCTCGCCCGAATGGAGCGGCGCCGGCCCGTCGAGCAGGGCCGCCTTGATCGCCCCGGACGCGCCGATGCGGATCGAGAACGACAGGGCCGCGGTAAAGACCAGCAGCACGCAGATCCCGAAAAGCCCTTTGCGGTTGTAGTTGTCGCCGTCCATTTCCCCCTCTCCCCTGTTGTCGTCAGCCGATCCCGAGCACCTGATCGATCAGCGCCTTGTCGGTCCCGGTTCCGGCGAAGTCGTCGAAGGCCTTCTCTGCCTTGCGGATCATGTGGCGGGCGATGAACGGCGCGCCCTCAGCGGCGCCCTGCTCGGGGTGCTTGAGCGCGCACTCCCATTCGAGCACGGCCCAGCCGTCGTAGCCGTACTGGGTCAGCTTGGAGAAGATCGCCCCGAAGTCGATCTGCCCGTCGCCGAGCGAGCGGAACCGCCCCGGCCGGTCGACCCAGCCCGAATAGGAGCCATAGACCCCGGCGCGGCCGGTCGGGCGGAACTCGGCGTCCTTGACGTGGAAGGCCCTGATCCGCTCGTGGTAGATGTCGATGAAGGCCAGGTAGTCGAGCTGTTGCAGCACGAAGTGCGAAGGATCGTAGAGGATGTTCGCGCGCGGATGCTGGTCCACGGCGTCGAGGAACCGCTCGAAGGTCACGCCGTCGTGCAGGTCCTCGCCGGGGTGCAGCTCGTAGCAGGCGTCCACGCCGTTCTCGTCGAAGGCGTCGAGAATCGGCTTCCAGCGCCGGCCCAGCTCGGCGAAGCCTTCCTCGACTAGGCCCGCCGGGCGCTGCGGCCAGGGATAGACCATGTGCCACATCAGCGCGCCGGAGAAGGTGGCGTGGCTGGTGCAGCCGAAGCGGCGGCTGGCCCGGGCGGCGAGGTTCATCTGCTCGACCGCCCATTGCCGGCGCGCTTCCGGGTTGTCGTGGAACTGCGCCGGGGCGAAGCCGTCGAACAGCTTGTCGTATGCCGGATGGCTGGCGACGAGCTGGCCCTGGAGGTGGGTGGAAAGCTCCGTCACCTCCACGCCGTTGGCGGCGCAGATGCCTTTGACCTCGTCGACGTAGTCCTGGCTCTCGGCAGCCTTTTCGAGGTCGAACAGGCGCCCGTCCCAGGTCGGGATCTGCACGCCCTTGTAGCCGAGATCGCCCATGTATTTGGTGATCGCGTCGAGCGAGTTGAACGGCGCCTCGTCACCGGCGAACTGGGCGAGGAAGATTGCCGGACCCTTCATGTCCCGTCCTTTCTACAGATCGACCCAGACCGCGCCGCGGCGGCTGGATTCAAGGCTGGCCTGGATGAACCGCATCCCCGCGAGGGTGTCTTCCATCGTCGCGTAGCCCGGCTCGTCGGCCGGCGCGGGCGCGCAGCGGAGCTGCTCGCCGAAGGCGCGGTAGATATTGGCGAAGGCCTCCAGATAGCCCTCCGGGTGGCCGCCCGGCGTGCGCTGGATGGCGAGGATGTCGCCCGCGAGGTAAGCGCGGTTGGCCCCGGCGTGCCAGATCTCGGTGGGCTTGTCGCGATAGCCGATCCGCAGGGTGTTCGGCTCCTCCTGCCGCCAGTGCAGCCCGGCCTCGTCGCAATAGACCGAGATGGCGAGGTCGTTGATGTCGCCGACGCAGACCTGGCTCGCGGTCAGGGTGCCCTTGCCGCCGCCCGAGAGGCGGAACAGGGCCGCGCCGTCATCGTCGATGGAGCGGCCGGGCAGCATGGTCAGCTCGGCGCAGATCGCGGCGATCCGCTCCCCGGTGATGAACTCGGCCAGGTTCGCGGCATGGGTGCCGATGTCGCCGAAGGCCCCGGCGTCGCCCGACTGCCGGGGATCGATGCGCCAGGCGGCCTGCTTGTTGCCTTCGAGATCGGCGGCCCGACTCAGCCAGTCCTGGGTATATTTCACCGCGACGCGGCGGACCTTGCCGAACTGGCCGCCAGCCACCAGCCGCCGGGCCTGCTTGACCAGCGGATAGCCGGTATAGGTGTGGGTCACGGCGATCCGGCCGCCGGTCCGCGCCGCGGCATCGGCGATGGCCTGGGCGTTGGCCATGCTGTCGGCCAGCGGCTTGTCGATGATGACCGCAAGGCCCGCCTCCAGCGCGGCGATGGCCGGCGGGGCGTGCATATGATTGGGGGTGACGATGGAGACCGCCTCGATCCGCTGGTCCGCCGGCAGGGCGGCCTCGCGCTCCAGCATCTCGGCCCAGGAGCCATAGGCGCGGTCGGCGGGCAGGCCGATCTCCGCGCCCGAGGCCCGGGCCTTCTCCGGGGTCGAGGACAGCGCGCCCGCGACCAGCCGCCAATTGCCCGCGATCGCCGCCGCGGTGCGGTGGACGCCGCCGATGAAGGCGCCCTGGCCGCCGCCGATCATGCCGTAACGGATCGGCTCCATCCTAGTTGCTCCCCGCCGCCGCGGCCGGTTGGGCGGCGGGCGCCGCGCAATCCGGGCCGTCCTTCTTCAGCGCCCATTCGGTCGCGCCGAGCAGAACCTTGCGGTATTCGGGCTCGGCATAGGCGGAGGCCTGATGGCCCATCGCCGAATAGAACACCCGGCCCCGGCCGAGGCAGTGCCACCAGGCGATCGGGTGGTCGGCGCCCATGGCCAGGTCCTTGCCCATCATCTTGTGGTTGGCGAAGCTCTTCTCATCGAGCGTCAGCAGGACATGATAGCCAGGCCGGCGCGCCGGATGCTCGAACGAGTACCATTCGTCGGTGCGCTGCCAGGCGTCGGGCAGGTCCTTGGTCGCGGGATGGCCCTTGTCCTCGGTGCGGACGGTCGCCTGCTGGAACTGCGGGTTCATCGGATGGCCGATGAACTGCGCCCCGATCAGGTCGCCGACGTACCATTTCCAGTCGTAGGTCATGTCCCCGCCCGCGCCGTGAATGCCGACGAAGCCGCCGCCGTTCTCGATAAAGCGCTTCAGCGCCTCGCGCTGCTCGGGCGTGAACACGTCGCCGCTGACATTGTTGAACACCACCGCGTCGAAGCGGGAGAGGATCGCAGGGCTGAAGGTCGCGCCGTTCTCGGTCTGGAAATAGCCCCAGCCGTTGTCCTTCGCCATCTGCGCGAACAGGGCGTTGGCGGCGGGGATCGCCTCCTCGTGGCGGAAGCCGTTGGTCTTGGAGAAGACCAGAATCGCCGGATGCTGGATGTCCGCGGGCAGCGCGGGCGGGGTCGTCTCATAGACCTTCACCCCGCCCAGGAACACGCGCTGGATCGTACTCCAGTTGAGCGCGACCGAGACCGCGAACAGCACGACGAGCGCCAGCAGCGCCCACAAGACCAAGCGCAGCACCTTGCGCAGCATAGAACCTCTCCCCTGTTCCTTATTGCGCGGCCGGCCTCAGCGGGCCGCCGCGAGATAGTCCACCAGCGCCGAACGCTCCGCCGGGTTGGGCACGACCACGGCCATCTTGGTCCCCGGCACCATCCGCGCCGGCCCGGTCAGGTAGCGGTCGAGGTTGGCGCGGGTCCAGGTCAGGCCCGACTGCTTGAGCGCCGACGAATAGGCGAAGGTGGTCGCGGCCGCCTTGCGCCCGACGACGCCGGCGAGGTTCGGCCCGAGCGGCACCTGCCGGCTCGCCACGGCCGAATGGCACATCGAGCAGCGCTGGCGGAACAGCAGCTCGCCGTTCGGCCCGCCGGGAGCGCCAAGGGCCGCGCCGCTGGTAGCGATACCAAGGCCAGCCAAGGCAATTCCGGCACAGAGCGAAAGATGCAGCTTCACAGGATTCTCCCTAGACTCGACGGGGCCATAGTTGGTCAGGCCAGTCGGATAATCCATCGGTTTAATCGGACGATGGCGTTCAATTTTTGCCGGGATCGCGCAGGCGAGTCAAGCACCGTGGCCGGCCCCACCCGCCCGGCCCGGGTTCGGGCAGTCCCCGCTCCCCGGGAAACGGGAAGCGGGAAAGGCGGGAGTCCGTGCTCAGGCGACGAGTTCGGTGACGGTGCGGTTGGTATCCATCGACTTGGTGCCCCAGCGCTCGACCTGGAGGCCCATGGCCTGTTGCAGGCTGAGCCCGACGCGCGAGACCGGATCGGCGCGGCCGGCCTTGTGGAAGCCGGTGCGGATGCGCCCGCCCCCGCCGCCGATGACCATCATCGGAATGCCCTCGACCGCGTGGCTCTTGGCGATCGAGCAGTCCGAGTGGGCGAGCAGCAGCGTGTTGTCGAGCAGGGTGCCCGCACCTTCCTTGATCCTGGCGAGGGCGTCAACGAAGTCGCGGCAGGCGACCATCGACTTGGCCGCGAACCAGGCGACCTGCTGCTGGTAGCCGAGCTTGGGGTCGACCGGCTCCTCGTGGGTCAGCGTGTGGTGCGTGTCCGACGAGGCCGAGCGGCGCAGGTTCGAGGCCGTATCCGAGAACAGCATGTTGAACACGCGGGTCTGGTTGCAGGCCAGGGCCTGAGCGAGCAGCCCGGCCATCAGCTTGTGGTTGACCATGACATGCTCGACGTCGGCGTCGACCACGGTCTTGGCCGGGGCGGACGGCATCGTGAAGTTCTCGACCTTGGCCGGCGGCTGGAGCTGGAGTTCGAGCTGTTGCTCGAGCTGGCGGACCGAGGTGAAGTATTCGTCGAGCCGCGCCCGATCGGCCGCGCCGAGGCTCCTGGCGAGCTTCTGGCGGTCCTCGGTCACGGCTGAGAGCACGCTCTGACGCACCATCGTCCGCGGGTCCGGGGCGAAGGTGCCGGCGTTGGGGTCCTGGAAGCCTTCGCCGAAGATGCGCTGGTAGAGCGCCACCGGCGAGGTCTCGCTGGGATTGGGCGAGCCCGCGCCGCGGAAGGAATAGGAGCGCTCGATCCCCGAGGCGCTGAGCTCGATCGAGCGGAACCGCGCACCCTGCCCGATCTGCTCGCCGATCAGCACGTCGATCGTCGGCGCGGTGGCCGTCTCGCCCGGGACCGGGATGCCGGTCCGGAGGCCGAAGTTGCCGGTCATGTGCGGCTTGTTCGCCACCCCGTCGAGCTTGACGTCGAAACCCGAGAGGATCGCCATCTGCTTGCGGTAGGGGGCCATCGGCTCGAGGTCCGGCGGCATGACGTAGTCGGCGCCCTCGGTCGCGGGAATCCAGCGCTCGGGGATGAAGCCGCAGCCCCAGATCCAGGTGCCGAAGCGCACCGGCAGGCGCTGGCCGGTGGCGGCGAGCGCCTCGCCGTTGCCGTCGAGGAACAGGTCGAGGAACGGCAGGGCGACGCCGACCGCGGCGCCATTCACCGCGCCGCGCAGGATCGTCCGGCGGGTAAGCTTGGTCATGAACGGTCTCCCTTTCTGGCCGCTGCGGCGGTCTGGGTCTTGGCGGGCACCGCGGGCAGGGCCACGGCGTAGAAGGTCTTGCTGAGTGCGATCGCCCGCATCAGCTCGGGCACGCGATAGCCGCTCGCCCCGAAGGTGGTGGCGAGATAGTCGAGATAGGGCCCTTCGGCATCGACCACTTCGCGCCCGACGGCGGAGCGATAGAGCTTGTCGACCAGGCAGATCGGCACGTTGGGATTGTCGTGCATCGTCTGGCCGAGCCCCGGCGCGCCCGCGAAGGTCGCGCCGTCGAGCATCCCCTTGAGATCGAGCTCGGCGCCGTTCTCCTTGGCGCGGAAGCCGCCCGAGCCGTCGAAGTTCTCCAGGGTCAGGCCGATCGGGTCGGTCAGCTTGTGGCAGCCGGCGCAGACCGGGTTGTCGTTGTGCTCGGCCAGCCGCATCCGCGCGGTCGAGCCGGGCCGGCTGACCTGGTCGACAGCGGTGAAGTTCACGTTGGCCGGCGGATCGGGCACGTGCTGGCAGAGGAAGACCTCGCGCAGCGACTTGCCCCGCAGCGTCGCCGAGGAGCGCCCCGGATGCGAGTGCAGCGCGAGCATGGAGATGTCGGTGAGGATACCCGAGCGGTTGCTGTAGGCCGGATACTCGGCCTGCTCCCACCCGTTCCGCGTCGCCACCGGCATCCTGTAAACGATGCCGAGCGGGCGGGTCAGCCAGGTCTTGCGGGTGGTGAACAGGTCGCGATAGTCGCCGCGCTCCGTCACCAGCAGCGAGACGATGGTCCGCAGGGTCTGCTCCTGGGCGTCGCGCGCGACGCTGGAATTGTAGGCGGGATAGATCACCGGGTCCTTGAACAGGTCGTTGAACCCGTCGAACTGGAGCATATCCCAGAAGAACGCCCGCACCGCCGCCTCCAGCTTGGGCGAGGCGATCAGGCGGTCGACCTGGCGGGCGAGGCCCTGGTCGGTGTCCAGCTCGCCCGCTCCGGCGGCGCGCAGCAGCTCGGCGTCGGGGGTGGAATTGGTCAGGAAGTAGCTGAGCCGGGTGGCCTTCGACCAGGCGTCGAGCCGCAGGGCGCCGCGATGCTGCGGGTCGGGCTCGGTCCGCTCCATCCGCAGCAGGAAGTGCGGCGACTGGAGCATCCCGACCAGCGCATATTCGAGACCCTGGTAGAAGCCGCCGAGGCGCGCCTGGGCAGCCTTGGCCACGCCGACGAAGCGCGCACGCTCGTCGCGCGCCAAGGGCCGGCGGAACAGCTTGAGGCCATAGGTGTCGACGAACTTCGTCGCGCAGGCAGCATCGAAGGCATTCGCCGACTTGGGCTGGCAGGGCACGAACTGGGCGCGGCGCTTCTCGCCCGTCACCTCGGCGGCGATGCCCCGCGCCGAGGCGTCGTACTGCTCGAAGCCGAAGGCGGACATGCCGCCCACGCTGCTGCCGACCGCGATCAGCCCGTCCGCGCGCTGGGCGCGCTCGAAGCGGCCGGCGATCGGCACGTCCGGTGCGAAGACGTCGGCGATGGTCGCGCGGTACTGGCTCTCGGTCAGCCGGCGCATGACCGGCGGACCGCCGGCGGCGCCGCGGGCGAGGCTGCGGAGACCTGGGATTGCTGCGCCCAGCCGATCCCGCCGGCGAGCGCCAGGCCGAGCCCGGCGCAGAGGGCGAAGAACGGGGACTTGAACGTGCGTTTCGTCATCATGATCACCGCGCGGCCAGGGGAGCGTTGACGCTCTTGGTGGGCGTATCGACGACGAAGGCCGGGGCGATACGGATGCGATACTGCGTGGATATCCCGGTGCAGCGCCCGGTGGCGGGATCGCGCAGCCCGTCGGCCGCCTGCTGGAGCGCGTGATAGACCCCGGTGCAGGTATGCCCGAACGCGTCCTCGCGTCCCTGCGAGACCTGGATGCGAATCCGCTCCGGCGCGAGATCGCCCTTGGCCGTGCGGCTCTGGCGGGAGCCGAACTGGAGATTGTACATGTCGTCGACCGGGGTGTAGCCGGCGAGGAAGCCCTCCATCCCGCCGTCGGCGGTAAAGGTCAGCCGCAGCCGCGCGTCGCGCAGCACCCGCTCGTCCTTCATGCTGTTCACGATGTTGTGGAGCCGGATGTCGACCGGATCGATGGTCAGCACCCCGTCGACGATGCGGCCATGCGCCACCGCACGGAACCGCGGATCCTGGTCGATCGCATAGGTCGCATAGGGCAAGGCCGCGCGCGCCGCGCTGAGCTGGATCGGATCGGCGTTGGCGTAGATGCCGACCTGGACGTCCGGATCGTTGCGCAGGTCGTCGACGCCCTTCAGCGAGATCAGGATGCCCCAGGAGCCGGTGTACATCTCGGTCTGCCAGCCGTTGGCCTGCCCCGTCGACTGGAAGCCCGGCACACAGCCGACGACCCGGTAGAACTGGTTGTCGATCCCGCGCTCGCCGTGCGTTCCCTGGAAGTCCTGATGACCACAGGTGCCCGCCGCCGGCCGCTTGCCCGGCGCCGAATCCTGTCCGTCCAGATCGATGCCGTCGACGCGGACGTCCGCGCCGGACACCATCCGCCACAGCGGATCCGGCCCGGCCAGCTCGGGATGCATGCAGAGGTTCTGGCCGCCCGCCCCGGCATGCACCGCCATGCCGACGCGCCGCTCATAGGCCTGCTCGGCCTCGTCGGTGCGGCGCTGCCCGTCCGGCGAATCCTTGTAGGCCTTGATCAGGTCGCGGATGCCGCGCGACATCCCGGCGGGGCAACTGCCGGAGCCCTTGGCGTCAGGCCCCAGGGCATAGGCGATCTCGGTGACGACGAAGCCGGCCTCGCCGTTATGGAAGACCTCGCGCAGGACCTCGGGCGTGGGCGCGGCAGGCACCGGCGGCGGCGCCGCCGCGCGCACCGCCCGTTGGGACGGGACGCTCGCCAGCGCCAGGCCCATCAGCGCGATGGCGCCCGGCCCCATGAGCCGCTGCCCGACGCGCCGCATCCCTTCGCGATTCCGCTCCATCGCCACCAAGCTCTCCCACTGCCTTCCGCACGGCCTTGCCGAACGGATCGCGCAAAGCCTACCACGCCCTTGCGCCGGCTGTATTTCGCTGGCGAAACAAAGCGGAGTCCCTGGCCGCCGGCCCGTATTGCTGGATGGAAACATTTCCGCCCCGCATCGGTGTATGGTGATCGGGGTCCATGATGATCGGAAAGCCCGAGGATCGCCGGTGAACCTGCAAGCGCCCCCTGCCAAGATCCTGGTCGTCGACGACGACCCCTCGGTTCGGGCGGCCGTCGCGGAATACCTCTCGGGCCAGGACTACACCGTGTTTCTGGCCGAGGACGGCGAGGCGATGCGGCGCATCCTGCGGGACCACGACATCGCGATCGTCCTACTCGACGTGATGCTGCCCGGCGAGGACGGCTTCACGCTCGCCCGCGAATTGCGCCGCCGCCCCGACATCGGCGTCATCATGCTGTCGGCGCGGGGCAGCGAGGGCGACCGCGTGACCGGGCTGGAGGCCGGCGCCGACGACTACCTGCCCAAGCCCGCCTCGCCGCGCGAGCTGCTCGCCCGCGTCCGCGCGGTCCAGCGCCGCTACGGCGGGCGCGCCGACCCGCCGGCCGCGGGCTTCTGCTTCACCTTCGACGGCTGGAGCCTCGATCCGGTACGGCGCGTCCTGCGCGATCCGCAAGGGCTGCTCATCAGCCTGTCGGAAGGCGAGTTCGAGCTGCTCCTCGCCTTCGTCGAGAACCCGCAGGCGGTGCTCAGCCGCGACCAGCTCCTCGAACTGGCGCGGGGCCAGGAATCCGAGGCCTTCGACCGGGCGATCGACGTGCAGGTCAGCCGCCTGCGCCGCAAGCTCGCCGGATGCCTGGAGGGCGATGCGATCCGCACCGTGCGCGGCGAGGGCTATCTCTTCGCCGCCGAGGTCTCCCGCGCATGATCCGCGGCTTCCGCGCCTGGCTCAACTCGATGCAGGCGCACATGATCGGCTTCGCCCTGGGCGTGATCGTGGTGATCACCGCGCTCAGCATCTCGCTGATAACCATCGCCGGGCCGCCGCAGCGCTCGCCGATGACGATCTACGACCTGTCGCGCGTCATCCGCGGGCTGGAGCCGGCCCGGACGGGCCTCGCCCAGGAATTCACCCGGACGAAAGCCTCCCACGCGCGCGAACCGGCGAGCGAGGTCGAGCGCCAGCTTTCGGGCTTCCTCGCGCGCGAGCTCAAGGTTCCGGCGGCGGACGTGCGGCTCTATCTCGGCAACCGGGCGCCGAGCCACCTCGCCTATGTGGCGCGGCAGGCGGCGCTCTACGCCCAGGACGGCGGGAGCAGCCCGATCGTCCAGGGAACGCTGATCGCTGCGGTCAGGCAGGCGGACGGCACCTGGAACCTCTACGTCCGGCGCAGCAAGGCGGGCTTCGAGAACTACTGGCAACTGCTGCGCGCCAGCCCCTGGCTCGGCTTCCTGATCGTCGTGCCGCTGAGCATGTGGTTCAGCACCCTGATCGCTCGCCCGGTGCGCGCCTTCGCCGCCGCGGCCAGCCAGGCCGGCGACGGGCGGCGGGAGTTTCCCGTGCCGGTGGAGGGCCCCACCGAAATCCGCGTCGCCGCCCGGGCGCTCAACGAGATGCAGGCCCGCATCCGCGATTTCGTCCGCGAGCGGACCGCACTCGTCGGCGCCATCGCCCACGACCTGCGCACCCCGCTGAACAACCTGCGCTTCCGCATCGCCGGCGCCCCCGACGAGGTCCGCATCCCCGCCGAGGCCGACATCCGCCAGCTCGAGCTGCTGATCAACTCGACGCTGGACTATGTCGAGAGCGACGGGCGCATCCTGACGATCGATCCGATCGACCTCGGCTCGCTGCTCGAAAGCATCGTCGACGACAGCCGTGCCCAGGGCCAGGTCGCTTTCACCGCCGCGGCCCCCGTGCGGATCGAGGGCGACATCCTGCTGCTGCGCCGCCTGTTCGCGAACCTGATCGGCAACGCGCTGAAATACGCCTCGACGGTGACGGTCGCCCTCGCGGCAACACCCACCGAGGCGATCGTCGAGATCCGCGACGACGGCCCGGGCATCCCCCCGGCCGACCTCGCCCGCGCCTTCGACCCGTTCTTCCGCGGCGAGCGCTCGCGCAGCCGGACGACCGGCGGCATCGGCCTCGGCCTGGCGATCGTCCGCTCGGTCGCCGAAACCCACGGCGGCACGGTGACGCTGGAGAACCTGCCCGCAGGCGGCCTCCTCGCCCGCGTCGCCCTCCCTCTGCGCCACGCCCCCGCAAACGAGGTAACGGCGGAGTAATGCGCAGGGCCGAAGTCACCGTTCCCCGACATCACCGCAAGGGCAGGTCGATCATTGTATAAAAAAGCGGCCGGGAGTTTCCCCCCCGGCCGCCTTCGTTTCCATCAGGCTCGCCCGCGCTGGGCGAACGCGATCAGAACTCCTTCGAGAACCCGAGCTTGATGACCCGGCCCAGCGTCCAGTTGCGGTACGCGAGGTTGGAGTTGTTCTGATAGGCCACCTGCGGCTTTTCGTTGAACAGATTGTCGACGTTCAGACGCAGCGACAGACCATCGAGCGCACCGCCCCGATCACCGAAGTTGTAACCGATGAACAGGTTGGCAGTTATGAACGGGCTGATGTCGTCGTAGAACAGCGCAGAAGACGTGCTCTGGTAGGTCTGATAGCGATAACCACCAGTGTAGTTGACCGTCATCTTCGTCGACCACGTGTCGTTCCGCCACCCGATATTACCCGTCACAGAGACCTTCGGAGTGTCCTCGGCAAGAACATCACGAATGATGCCGCTGTTGTTCTGCTTGATCGAAAGCTGCACGTTACCGGCAAAACCCAGCGACATGGTGCCGTTGCCAAGGCCGAAGCTATAGTCGGCGTTGAAATCCAGGCCACGCAGCTTGGCGGAAGTCAGGTTGGACGTGATCCGGTCTAGCAGATAGCCCACGTTCTGGTAGCCGCCGATCTCGGCTTTGAGTTGCTCGCCATTGGCCAGCCTAGCCATGAAGGCGTTATATTCCGCCTCGGTCGGATTGACGATAAACTTCTCGGGGTTGGCTTGCCACGCAGCAATCTGCTGCGGATCGACCGCGCCCAGGATGTTGTCGAAGTTGATCGCATAGTAGTTGACGCCGAACCGGAACCCATCGAACGGCTTCGCATCAAAACCAATCGACCAGTTCTCCGACGTCTGGGGCATCAGGCTCGAGCTTGTACCCGTAGCGTGCACGACGCCCGTGCCGTCACCCACATGCCACAGGCCCAGCTGCGCGGGGATGGAGTTCACACCAACGGAGTTCGGGATATAGCGGGCCGTGGCGATACCGAAGCTGTCGAGCACCGTCGGCGCGTTGAACGATTTGCTCCAGTGACCATAAATCGACAGCCATTCGAACGGCTTGAGCCGCGCGCCGAAGCTCGGATTGGTGGTGCTGCCGAAGTCGCTGTACTCGTCGTGACGCAGCGATGCCGACAGGTCGAGGAAAGTGAACAGCGGCACCGAAAGTTCGCCGAAGACGGACTTCGTATTCCGTCCGCCCTTTTCCCAGGCAAGGTTGGAAAGCGTATCGCGTCGCCCGTTCTGTTGCCGGGTCTTGGCGGACGCATCCTGGTATTCGAGACCGACGGCCAGCTTCACGTCACCGCCCGGAACCGCGAATAGCGGACCGTCGGCGAGGGTGCGGAACACAAAGAGCTGCTGGATCGTATCCTGGGCGTTTTCATAATCGAGAATGTCGTTGATGACGGCGGCACTCGCCGCGGCGACATTCTGCGGGTTCAACTGACCGCCATTGATATAGGCCTGGGCCAGGGTCGCATTGACCAGCGGCTGGCGGTAGG
>CALLNA010000279.1 GCA_938005655.1 uncultured Novosphingobium sp. | reverse complement strand
TGCGGATCAAGGCCATGACCCAGCCGTGGGAACTACAAGTTACCGGGCCGGACCAGATCAAGCTGGTCCAATGGGCGGAAAAGCTGGGCTTCGAGATGGTCTCCGTGCCCGAGCATCACGTCATGCCGGCCGAGCACCTGGAGCTTTCCGGCCCGTTCCAGATGAACGCGGCGGTCGGCATGGCGGCCTATGCCGGGGCGACAGAAAAGATCAGGGTCAATTCCTGCATCGCGATCCTGCCGCTCCAGCACCCGATCACCACGGCCAAGCAGCTCGCGACGATGGACTGGCTCTCCGGCGGGCGGGTGACGATCACCTGGGCAGTCGGCTGGGTCCCGCGCGAGTTCGAGCTGATGGGCGTCGACTTCACCAAGCGCGGCGAGATCGCCGAGGAATATACCAAGGCGATCATCGAGCTGTGGACCAGCCCTAACCCGGAATTCGAGGGCAAGTACGTCTCGTTCAAGGACCTGCTGTTCGAGCCCTTCTGCGTCCAGAAGCCGCATATCCCGATCTGGTTCGGCGGCGATGCCGACGCCGTGCTCAGGCGCACCGCGCGCCACGCGACCGGCTGGTGGCCCTTCCTGACCAAGCCCGAGCGGATCGCCGAGCGGATCGACTTCATCAAGTCCCAGCCCGACTACAACGGCAAGCTGGAGGACGTGTTCTACGGCTTCTCGACCAGCCGCATGGGCGAAGGCCACGTGCCGATCGAGGATCCCAAGGCCCGGCCCGGCCAGACCAGGCAGGAGATCATCGACCGCCTGTCCTGGTTCAAGGAGATGGGCGTGACATGGAGCGGCATCCCCATCCCCGAATGCAAGGGACTCGAGGAATATTACGACTATACCCAGTGGATCGCGGAGGAGATCATGCCCGCGGTGAAATAGGGAGAGGCGAGCGATGGCGACTTTCGTGCTGGTCCATGGCGGCGGCCATGGGGGTTGGTGCTACACCCGGCTCGCGCGGGAGCTTCGCGCGCTGGGTCACGAGGTTCACTGCCCCACCCTCACCGGCCTGGGCGACAGGCGCCATCTGCTGAGCAAGGACATCGACCTCGACACCCATATCGAGGACGTGGTCGCCTTCCTGTTCCACGAGGACCTGCGCGAGGTCTATCTCGCCGGGCATTCCTATGGCGGCATGGTCATCACCGGCGTCGCCGACCGCGCGCTCGACCGCATCGCCAACCTGATCTTCCTGGACGCCGCCCATCCGCGCGACGGGGAATCGCTCTCGACCATCGCCAAGGCCCAGATGGACATGGCGCACAGCCATGCCACCTGGGTCGACGGGGTCGAATGCTACGAGTTGCCCGACGACATGGCCGCCGTGGCCTACGGCGTGACCGATCTCGCCGATGCCGCCTGGATGAAGCCCCGCCTCGCGCCCCATCCCTGGGCCTGCATGACGACGCCTCTACGGCTCGCCAACGAGGCTGCGGTCATGGCCCTGCCGCGCACCTCGATCAACTGCACGCCGACCCTGGCCATCCGCCCCAAGGAATACCTGCACCGCACGCTGGAGGCCGATTTCCTGTTCGAGATCGACACCGGCCACGACCTGATGATCAGCGAGCCGATAGCGGTAGCGCAAATGCTGGATGAGGTCGCCCGGGCCTAGCCCCAGATCGCGGCCGCCGCCGCCAGGGCGTTCTCGCCCCGGCCGCCCAGCTCGCCGGTGAGGAACTTGAGGCGGTAGGTCCACAGGTGCAGCGGATGCTCCAGGGTCATGCCCATGGCGCCGAGGAACTGGTGGTAATCGTAGCCGACCCGCTTCGCCGCCTCCTGCGCGTGCAGCGCCGCGAGGGCGGCATCGCCCGCATCGCCGCTCCCGGCCGCGCGCAACGCCATCCAGTAGACGCCGTTGGTCGCGACCTGATCCTCGGCCAGGCGGTGGCGGATCGCCTGGAAGGTGGCGATGGGCCGACCGAACTGCTGGCGCTCCGAAACATAGGTGGTGACGCTCTGCAAAGCCGCGCCGAGCAGCCCGGCGGCCTCAGCCGCAAGCGCGACGCGCCAGGCGCGCAGGATCTCGTCGGCGGCGACATCGTGAACGCGGGCATCGCCCGGCACCTCGGTCAGATAGGCGACGGGGTAGGCGTAGAGCACCTCGTCCCCCGCCGCGCGGACCTGGGCCTGCCCGGCGGTGAAGCTGCGCACGCCGGACTTGCTGACCACGACCACGGTCGCGCCGGGCCTCAGGAACCGGACCGGCCGGCGCAACTGACCTTCCTCGACGAGGCAGAGCGGTCGGGGCAGCGCGGGATCGATCAGCGGGCGGACCAGCGAACTGGCCGCCGCCTCGACCGCGAAGGGCAGCCGCGCCAGCCGCTCGACCACGAGCGCGGCCGTTACCGGACCCAGCTCCTCCACCGCCATGACGTCGAGGAAGCCGCCTTCGACCAGCTCGGCGTCGAGCGCGTCGCTGGTCAGGGCGAAGCTCGTGTCGTGCAGCGGCACGGTGGCATAGGGCCGGGTCAGGCTGTCGATGAAGTCCAGAATCTGGGTCTGGTCTTCGTTGAGGGCGAGATGCATCAGCGCGGCTCCCGGGGCAGTTGCAGGACGTCGCCGGCAATGATGTTGAGCTGGATCTCCGCCGCGCCCGAGGCGATGCCGGCGACGATCCCGCGCTGGTGGTGCATCTGGAGGTAGTCGGAACCGCCGGCCAGCGCCTCCGGCACGTATTCGACCACGAATTCGCTCACCGCGCGCTCGGCCTGGACCGTGGCGAAGCGGGCCGAGCTGGATTCGCCGCCCACCGGCAGGCCGTCGACCCGCTTCTGGACGATGGCGTAGATCGCGGTCCTCGCCGCCTCGCACAGCGCGGCGCAGCGCGCGGCCTCGATCCGCACGGATTCGCGGGCGAAGTCGCCGCTCTCCTTGAGGATGCCCACCGCCCGGTCCAGCGCCTTGCGTGCCAGGTGATAGCGCGGGATGCCGAGTCGCTCGTTCTGGAGCGAGTAGGAGATGATCTCCCAGGCCTGGCCCTCCTCACCGAAGCGCTGGGTGGCCGGCACGATCACGTCATCAAAGAACACCTCGTGGATGTCGCCCTCGCCGATCAGGCTCGGGATCTGGCGCACGGTGATGCCTGGCGTGTCCATCGGCACGAGCAGGATGGTGATGCCCCGCTTGCGGTCGTCGCTGGTGCGGGTCAGCAGGAAGCAGGTGTCGGCCAGGCCCGCATAGGAGGTCCAGATTTTCTGGCCGTTGACGCGATAGGCGTCGCCCTCCAACTCCGCGCGCGTGCGCAAGCTGGCAAGGTCGGAGCCGGAGTTCGGCTCGGAGAAGCCCTGGCACCACAGCATCTCGCCCTTGGCGATCTGGGGCAGGTACTTGGCCTTCTGCGCCTCGGTGCCGTAGCGGACCATGGTCGGCCCGATCCAGTTGACGTTCATGTACTGGCCGCCGCGCGGCTCGCCCCATTCCCACATCACCTCGGCGAGAATCTGCTGCTCCCAGGGGCCAAGCCCCTCGCCGCCGATCTCCTTGGGCCAGTGGGGGAACAGCATCCCGTTCTCGGCGAGCTTGCGGCAAAAATGCCGCGCGAACTCGGTCAGTGCCGGGGACGCCGGGCCGTGCTTGGAGAAGGCCTCCCAGTCGTCGGGCAGTTCCGCCTCGAGGAAGGCGTGCAGCTTGGCGCGGAACGCCTGCTGCTCCTCGGTCCACTCGAAATCCATCGGGCCAGCCGCCTCCCATCCTGCGCGCGCCGAACCGGGGCGCCAAGGCCGCGTTAGACCAGCCGTGACGAGGGGAACAAGGCTTTAAGTGTCCATTATCGCCGCCCCGATCACGCGGTGGCGGGACCGGCCTCCGCTGCGCTCCGTTCGGCAGGCTTGTCCGCATCGCGGCCGCCGAAGTTGACCAGCGGATAGGCCAGCTCCTCCAGCCAGTGCGCGTTGGGGCCGGGCATGCCGTACTTCCACGGGCGGCCATCGGGGATATGGAGGGTCCCGAAGGCCCAGTCGAACACCGAGAGCATCAGCGCGTAGTTGCGATAGGAGGCCCCGTCCCTGCCATAGCCGTGGTGGGTGTGGTGGATGCCGGGCGAGACGAAGACATGCTCCAGCGCGCGGAACGCCGGGCCGGCCAGGCGATGGCGGCGCACCGCGTCGTCCCAGCGGAAATTGCTGTGGGTGACGAGGTTCCAGGCCATCAGGAGGACCGTCACCGCCAGGGCCGGCTCGACCAGCCCGAGATAGAGCGCGAGGCCGCTGACCCAGCTCGTCGGCAGGATGAAGAACCAGACCACGTTCATGTGCTTGCCCGAATGGTGGGTGCGGTGAATCTTCCAGAGCATGGGGAAGCGGCTGCCCTTGGCCTCGTGCGCCCAGCGGTGGACCCAGTAGAAGCAGAACTCCGTCACCACCAGCAGGACTGCGAAGGCCGGCCAGAACGAAGCCCCGGCCAGGGCGCCGCGATAGCCGGGCAGCGCGAAGTTCCAGACGCTCGCCACCAGCATGGTCGCCAGCGGGACCATCGCCCAGCGGCCGACGACGAAGCTGCCGATCACGACGAAGAAGTCCTCCTTGCGGTAGGCGCCCTTGTGCCGCCCGGCGAGGATTTCGATCAGCAGGACGACGACCGAAGCGATCGTGACCCAGAGGATATACTTGCCCATTATGCTCTCCCTTGCCGCCGCCAATGGTAGCGCCGGGCCTTATGATGTCTAATGCAAGTTAATGCCCCTTATGATATTCTGGAGGCATGGACATCGACCTCGTCAAGCTGAAGCACATCCTCGCCATCGCCCGGACCTTGAGCTTCTCCCGCGCCGCCGAGGAGCTGAACATCACCCAGCCCGCGCTGAGCCGGAGCATCGCCAGCGTCGAGCAGCGCTTCGGCATCCGCATCTTCGACCGCGACCGCTCGGGGGTCGCGATCACCCCGGTCGGGGCGCTGGTCGTGGCCGAGGCCGAAGCCCTGGTCGGCAGCGCGCGGACGCTGGGGCACAACCTGCGCCTCTATGCCAAGGGCGAGGCCGGGACGCTGACGGTCGGCATGGGGCCGCTGGTGGCGAGCATGATCCTGCCCGAGCTTGGCAGCCGCTTCCTCACCACCACGCCGCGGCTCCAGATCCGGGCCTCGATCAAGCCGCCGGGCGTGCTCCTCAAGGAGGTGATGGACGACGCGATCGAGTTGGCGGTCTGCGCCACCGAGCATGTCGACCTGCCGGAAACCGTCGTGGCTTTCCCGGTCGGCGAGGTCGTCTTCGAATCCTTCGTGCGCAGCGGCCACCCGCTAGCGGGATGCGAGGAGCTGACGGAGGCCGATCTCGAGGACTATCCGATCGCCCGGATCGGCGACGCCCACAGCGCGATGCCGGCGCACAAGGGCGGGGCCTTCATCTGCGACAACTACCACATCCTGCGCGACGTCGTCCTGCGCAGCGACTGCCTGTGGCATACCTCACCGGGGTTCGCCGCGCCGCAGGTCGCCGAGGGGCAGCTCGTGCAATTGCGCGTCGCCGACATGCCGCCGCCGCGCAGCGCGCTGGCGATCATCCGCAAGCGCGGCCGCACCCCCTCGCCCGCGGCCAAGCTGGCGGCCGAGCAGATCCGGGCGATGCTGGCTTCCGGCTAGCTCCGCTGCGCCCCCACCGCCTCGGGCGCGAGGTAGCGGGTGGTGGAGATGCCGCCGTCCACCGCGACGGTCTGGCCATTGACGAAGCCCGCCCGGTCCGAGGCGAGGAAGGCGACCATCTCGGCCACGTCGTCCACCCCGCATTCGCGGTTCAGCGGGGTCAGCTCGTGGTTGGTGCGGCGGAAGAAGTCGAGGTCCCAGAAGGCGTCGGTCATCTCGGTGCGGACGACCGTGGGCGCGATGTAGTTGCTGCGCACGCCGCGCGGGCCGTATTCGGCGGCGAGGGTCTGCATCAGGCCGATCTGCCCGGCCTTGACCGCGCTGTAGGCCCCGCCGCCGGGCGTGCCGTAGAGCCCCCAGGTCGAGCCGATGAACAGGATCGAGGAGCCCTGCCCTAGATGCGGCAGGACCTCGCGGCAGAGCCGGAAAGGCGCGCGCAGCGAGACCGCCAGCACCTCGTCGAGCATCTCGTCGGTGGTCTGGTCGACCGGGCCGAAGTTGAACGAGCCGGCGTTGTTCACCAGCACGTCGATCCGCCCGAAGGTGGCCAGCGCGTGGTCGACGATCGCCTTGGGGCCGTCCGCGGCGGTGATGTCGGCCGCGAAGGGGGAGAAATCCCCGCCGATCCGCGCCTTGGCCGCCTCGATCTTGGCCGCGTTGCGCCCGACGCCGACGACGCGCAGGCCGTCCGCGCCCAGCCGCCGGGCGATCCCTTCGCCGATACCCCCGCCCGCGCCGGTGACGATCGCGACTTTGCCTTGGTTCACTTGGATTCTCCCGTTTCTTCTTCGTCACCCTGAACTCGTTTCAGGGTCCATTTCCCCTCTCGTGAGGATCGCGCCTGGAGGCACGATGGATGCTGAAACGCGTTCAGCATGACGATGGACTCAGCTCAGTTCCCGGCCCGCTGGTTGCCCGACCGCTCGGCGATGTCGTTGGCCGCGATATAGCCGAAGGCCATGGCCGGGCCGATCGTCGCCCCGGCGCCCGGATAGACGTCTCCGAACGGCGTGCCGGAATTGTTGCCCGCGGCGTAGAGGCCGGGGATCGGCTGGCCCGACCCGTCGAGCACCCGCGCGCGGTCGTCGCACTTGAGGCCGCCCTTGGTGCCGAGGTCCCCGTTGTTGATCGGCACGGCGTAGAACGGCGCCTGGTCGATCGGCCCGAGGTTGGGGTTCGGGGTGACGGTCGGATCGCCGAAGAACTGGTCGTAGATATTCATGCCGCGGCCGAACTCGGGATCGACGCCGGTCCTGGCATAGTCGTTCATCTTGCCCACCGTCTCGAGCAGCGGCCCTTGCGGCACCTTGATCTTGACGGCCAGCTCCTGGAGCGTGTCGGCGCGGAAGACGTAATGATCCCACCAGTCCTTGGGCACCTTGCGCTCGGGCGTGTGGACCGTGGGCATCAGGCCCCCGGCGCTGAACTTGGCGCGGAACTTGGCGTCGAAGATCAGCCAGCAGGGCATGTTCGCGCCAGTCTTGAGGTGATCCTCGACCATCGCCTGGCCGAACTGGTCGTAGCCGCAGGCCTCGTCGACGAAACGCACGCCGTTGCGGTTGACCACCACGCTCCACGGGCGGCCGACGTCGAAAGCGGCCTGATGGATCTCGTGGAAATTGGAGGCGCCCGGCATCGGCAGGGTCATGGTCGGGATCCACCAGCCCTGCTCGGTATGCTCGGTGGTCGCGCCGATCTTCTCGGCGGCCAGCAGCGCCTCGCCGCGGTTGCCGTCCTCCGGGGTGGAGGAATGGCGGGTCAGGCCGGGGATCGGATAGAAGCGGTCGCGCAGCTCCTGGTTCCATTCGACCCCGCCGGCCGCCAGCACCACCCCGTGGCGCGCGTTGATCGCATACCTGCGGCCGAAGTTGCTGACCTCGACCCCCGTGACCTTGCCGCCGTCGGTGACGAGGCCTTCCAGCCTGGTCTCCAGCCGCAGCTCGACACCGCGCTTGAACACCTGGGCATAGACCGCGCCCATCAGCGCCGCCCCCTGGGTGAAGCGGCGGTCGCGGTGCGAGACCTTGCGGGTCGAGCGGTCCATCCAGTAGCGGCCGATCACCTTGGCGGCGACGCCGCGCCAGCCCTTCTGCTGCATCATCAGCGCGAAGGTCTCGGTCAGGTCCATGGCGTAGCGGCCGAACAGCTTGAAGCGGTTGAACTGCTCGCGCATCAGCGAATAGCGATCGTCGCCCAGCTCGCGCCCGTCGAAGGTCAGGCAGATCACCGAGCGGTCGGCGCGGGCGCCGGGCTTGTCGGGATAGTAGTCCGGCCAGGGCGCGCCGCAGAGCTGGACGCCGAGCCCCTTGAGATAGCGCGCCATCTTCGGCGCCTCGTCGACATAGGCTTCCAGCCGCTTGCGGTCGACCGGCTTGCTGATCAGGCTGTCGAGGTACTGGAAGGTCGCCTCGCGGGTGTCGCCCCCCTCTTTTTCGTCAGCGCCGCCTTCGAGCTGGTGGTTGGGAATCCACATCACCCCGCCCGAGGTCGCCGAGGTGCCCCCGAACTTGTGCGCCTTCTCGACGATCAGGACCTTGAGGCCCTGGTCGGCGGCGCGCAGGGCAGCCATCGCCCCCGCCGCGCCCGAGCCGACCACCACGACGTCATATGTCTCGCTGCTGTCCACGCAAAGCCTCTCCCTGCCGGAAGTCCGGCCCAATCGCTCGCATCCGGCTTACCGGCCTCGCGGTCCCAGCTCAAATGACCGGCGCGGCAGAGCAACTTGCTCTCTTGCGATTTTGGCCGCAAGCGACGATTGCGCCTTGCCGCAGGCGCAGCCAAGGCGCTCGGGGCACCAAGCGGGATAGAGCATGAGCGACAAGACTTTCACGGCCGTGGCGACGCTGGAGGAGATTCCCTCCGGCGCGAAGAAGGTCGTGACCGTGAACGGCGTGGCGATCCTGATCTGCCATACCGGCGACCGGGTCTTCGCCGTCCGCAACGAATGCTCGCACGCGCAGGAGACGCTCGACTGCGGGCGGATGCGCGCCGGCTGGATCGCCTGCCCGATCCACGGCGCCCGCTTCGACCTGGAGACCGGCGCGGCGCTCAACCCGCCGGCGACCCAGCCGATCCAGACCTACGAGGTCCGCGTGGTCGGCGACACTATCGAGGTGGCGGTTTAGACCCTCCCCCGCTTGACCTGAGCGCAGAAAGTTCTGACAGCGTCCGGCGAGACCATAAGGCCAGGACGACCGTGAGCGAACAGACCGACCTCGACCAGCTACGCAGCCAGGTGCGCGCGTGGCTCGACGCCAACAAGCCCCGCGACTGGCGCGCGCTGAGCCGCACCCAGGACGATTTCGTCAAGACCCAGCGCGACTGGTTCCAGAAGCTGGTCAAGGCCGGCTACGCCATCCCGCACTGGCCGGCGAAGTGGCCGGGCGGCGGGCGGAGCCTCGCGGAGCAGAAGGTGATCTACGAGGAGATCGCCCGGGCCGACTGCCCGCGCCTGCTGCTGTCCTTCGTCTCGACCTATCACGCCTTCGCCACGCTGCACGAATGCGGCACGCCGGAGCAGCAGGACCACTACCTCCCCCGCATCCTCGAGGGCGAGACCTGGTGCCAGGGCTTCTCCGAGCCCAACGCCGGCTCGGACCTCGCCTCGCTCAAGTGCAAGGCGGAGAGGAAGGGCGACGTCTACGTGGTCAACGGCCAGAAGATCTGGTCGACCATGGCCCAGTTCGCCGACCGCTGCCTGCTGCTGGTCCGCACCTCCAGCGACGGGCCGAAGCAGGCCGGGATCACCTACCTGCTGATGGACATGAAGTCGCCGGGCGTCACCGTCCGCCCGATCCATCAGATCCAGGGCGACGAGGAATTCGCCGAGATCTTCCTCGACAACGTCGAGATCCCGGTGAGCGAGCGGGTGGGCGAGGAAGGGGCCGGCTGGGCCGTCGCCAACGCCACCCTCGCCTCCGAGCGCGGGCTGACGCTGATGGAGCTGTCCTACCGGATGCGCGGCGCCGCCTGGCGCATCGCCGAGCTGATCCGCAAGAACGGGCGCGAGGAGGACGCGGGCGTCCTGCGCGACTTCGGCAAGCTCGTCACCCAGCTCGACGTCGCCACGGCCATCGCCGACCAGTTCCTCGAGAACCGGATCAAGGGGATCGAGGGCGCGGGCGACGCCTCGATCGTCAAGAACACCTATGCCCGGGCCCTGCGCGACTATTCGCTGCTCGGCCTCCGGCTCGGCGGGCTCGACGAGCAATATGTGAAGCCGATCACCTTCGGCGACCTCAACACCGGCAACTGGATGGCCGATTTCATGAATAGCTACGCCTGGACCATCGCCGGCGGCAGCGACGAGGTGCAGCGCAAGATCATCGCCGAGAAGATGCTCGGGATGCCGAAGGAACCGAAGGGGTGGGTGCTGTGATCGAACGCCAGGAACTGCACGACGCCGCGCAGAAGGCCTTCCCCGCCGACGCGCTGAAGCCAAATCGCGACGAGAGCTGGAAGCTCGTCACCGAGATGGGCTGGCTGATGCTCTCGCTGGCGGAGGACGCGGGCGGCCTCGGCCTCGGCCGCGATTCCGCCGCTGCGATCCACTACGAGATGGGCAAGGCGCTCGGCACGGCGCCGCTGATCCCGGCCATGGCGACGGTCCAGGCGATCGGCGCGGCGACCGACCTCGCCGATCAGGCCGGCTGGATCGAGCGCGTCACCACCGGCGAGTTCGTCACCACCAACCTCTCCGCGGGCGACGTGACCGGGGACGGCGACGCCCTGTCCGGCACGCTGCCCGCCGTGCCCGACGCCGACATGGCGAGCCACGTGATGCTCGCCAATCCCGGCCGCGCCGCGCTGGTGCCGCTGGATGCGCCGGGCGTGACCGTCACCGAGCGCCCGCTGTGGGACGAGAGCCGGCGGTTGTTCGACGTTACGCTCGACGGCTACGTGCTCGACCCCGCGCTGGTCATGGCCACCGGCGCGGCGGCCGAGGCCCTGACCCGCCGGCTCAAGGGCGAGATGATCTTCGCCCTCGCCGCGGATTCGCTGGGCGGGGCGAACACGATCCTCGACCTCACCGTCGAATACCTCAAGACCCGCAAGCAGTTCGACCGGCCGCTCGGCATGTTCCAGGCGCTCCAGCACCGCTGCGCCGATCTCAAGGTGCTGATCGGCGCGGCCGAGGCCCTGCTGTGGTCGCGCGCCATGCAGCCTGATGCCACGATGGCCGAGATCGGCGGGCTCAAGGCCCATGCGACCGAGGTCTATCGCTGGGTCTGCGAGGAAGCGATCCAGCTCCACGGCGGCGTCGGCCTGACCGAGGAGATGTACTGCCACCTGTTCATGAAGCGCGCCAACCTCAACGTGCAGCTCGGCGGCAACGCCGACCTGTGGCGCGAGCTGGTCGGGCGCGAAGCGCTGGCGGCGGCGGAGTAACGTGCCCGGTTCCCCTCCCGCAAGCGGGAGGGGAGGAAGGCCTTACTCCACCTCGATCGTCAGGGCGCCGTCGCCCTCGTCGATCTTCACCGTCGCGCCGTCCGGGATCTCGCCGCCGAGCAGCTTCTCGGCCAGCGGGTCCTGCAAGTAGCGCTGCACCGCCCGCTTGAGCGGCCGCGCGCCATAGACCGGATCGTAGCCGACCCGTCCCAGCCAGCGCTTGGCCGCCTCGGTCAGGTCGAGCGTGATCTTGCGGTCCTTGAGCAGCCGGGCGACGCGCTGGACCTGGATCTCGACGATCGGTCCCATGTGCTCCTGGCCCAGGCGGTGGAACAGGATGATCTCGTCGAGCCGGTTGAGGAACTCGGGGCGGAAGTGCCCGCGCACGATCTCCATCACCTGCGGCTCGACCGAGGCGACGTCCTGCCCCTCCTCCAGGTTGGCGAGATACTGGCTGCCGAGGTTGCTGGTCAGGATGATGAGCGTGTTGGTGAAGTCCACCACCCGGCCCTGCCCGTCGGTCAGTCGCCCGTCGTCGAGCACCTGGAGCAGCACGTTGAACACGTCCGGGTGGGCCTTCTCCACCTCGTCGAACAGCACGACCTGATAGGGCCGCCGCCGCACCGCCTCGGTCAGGACGCCGCCTTCCTCGTAGCCGACATAGCCCGGAGGCGCACCGATCAGGCGGGCGACCGAGTGCTTCTCCATGAACTCCGACATGTCGATGCGGACCATCGCGCTGTCGTCGTCGAACAGGAAGCCGGCGAGCGCCTTGGTCAGCTCGGTCTTGCCGACGCCCGTGGGGCCGAGGAACAGGAACGAGCCGAGCGGCCGGTTCGGGTCCTGCAAGCCCGCCCGCGCGCGGCGGACCGCCTTGGACACGGCCGCGACCGCGTCCTTCTGGCCGATCACGCGCTTGCCGAGCGTCTCCTCCATCTTGAGCAGCTTCTCGCGCTCGCCCTCCATCATCCGGTCGACCGGGATGCCGGTCCACCGGCTGACGACGGCGGCGATGTCCTCGCTGGTCACTTCCTCGCGCAGCAGGGCCGTGCCCGCCTGGGCTTCCGCCTCGGCAAGCTGCTTCTCCAGCTCGGGGATGCGCCCATAGGCCAGCTCCCCGGCCTTGCCGAGGTCGCCCGAGCGCTGCGCCTGCTCCAGCTCGACCCGCGCGGCGTCGAGCTGCTCCTTGAGCTTGCCCTCGGCCGCGATCTTGTCGCGCTCGTTCTGCCAGCGCGTGGTCAGCTCGGCCGACTGCTGCTCCAGGTTGGCCAGCTCCTCGCGCAGGGTGGCGAGCCGGTCCTTGGAGGGCTGGTCGGTCTCCTTGGCGAGGGCCATCTCCTCGATCTTGAGCTGGATGATCCGGCGGTCGAGGTTCTCGATCTCCTCGGGCTTGGATTCCACCTCCATGCGGATGCGGCTGGCGGCCTCGTCCATCAGGTCGATCGCCTTGTCGGGCA
>CALLNA010000278.1 GCA_938005655.1 uncultured Novosphingobium sp. | reverse complement strand
TCATGCGGCCCGAGCGCAACGAGAGCTTCGACATCCTGCCCGCCTCGCAGCGCATCGACGAGCTGCACTGGTACGAGGGCACCGCCGACGCGGTCTATCAGAACCTCGACATCATCGAGGGCCATGCGCCCCGGTACATGGTGATCCTGGCCGGCGACCACATCTACAAGATGGATTACGAGCTGATGCTGCGCCAGCACGTCAACTCGGGCGCGGACGTCACGATCGGCTGCCTGGTCGTGCCGCGGGCCGAGGCCACCGGCTTCGGGGTGATGGCCGTCGATGCCGACTACAACATCACCTCCTTCGTCGAGAAGCCCAAGGACCCGCCCGGCATCCCCGGCGACGAGGGCAACGCCCTGGCCTCGATGGGCATCTACGTGTTCGAGACGCAGTTCCTGTTCGAGCAGCTCCGCCGCGACGCCGCCACGCCGGATTCGAAGCGCGACTTCGGCAACGACATCATCCCCTACATCGTCAGGCACGGGAAGGCGGTGGCCCACCGCTTCACCGATTCCTGCATCCGCGCCGCCGAGGAGATCGAGGAATACTGGCGCGACGTCGGCACGCTCGACGCCTATTTCGAGGCCAACCTGGACCTCACCGACACCGTGCCCAAGCTCAACATGTACGATCGCGACTGGCCGATCTGGACCGACCAGATCGTCGCCGCCCCGGCCAAGTTCGTCCACGACGAAGACGGCCGCCGCGGCCATGCGATCTCCTCGCTGATCTCGCAGGACTGCATCGTCTCGGGCGCGACCGCGCACCGCAGCCTGCTGTTCACCGGGGTGAAGATGGGCTCCTATTCCAGCGTCGATGAGGCGGTGATCCTGCCCTATTGCAACATCGGCCGCGGCGCGCGCCTGTCCCGCGTGATCATCGATTCCGGCGTGCGCATCCCCGAGGGCCTCGTCGTCGGCGAGGACCCCGAGCTCGACGCCCGCCGCTTCCGCCGCACCGAGAAGGGCGTCTGCCTGATCAACAAGACGATGATCGACCGGCTATGAGCCTGGCGGTCCTCTCGGTCGCCTCGGAGGCGGTGCCGCTGGTCAAGACCGGCGGCCTTGCCGACGTGGCCGGGGCGCTGCCGGGCGCGGTGGCGCCGCACGGCGTGGCGATGACCACGCTGCTGCCGGGCTATCCGTCCGTCCTCAAGGGCATCGGCAAGGCGCGCGCCCTGCACCAGTGGGATGCGCTGCTCGGCGAGCCGGCGCGGCTGCTCGCCGCCAGCCTTTCCGGCCATCCGCTGCTGGTGCTCGACGCGCCGGCCCTGTTCGGGCGCGAGGGCGGGCCTTACGGCGATCCGCGCGGCAAGGACTGGGCCGACAACTGGCGCCGCTTCGCCGCGCTGGGGCGGGCGGCGGCGGACCTCGTGGGCGGGGCGGTCAAGGGTCGTGAGTTCGATGTCCTCCACGCCCACGACTGGCAGGCGGCCCTGGCGATCGGCTACCAGCGCTTCGCGCCCGTGCCCGGCGGCAAGTCCGTGCCGACGGTCATCACCATCCACAATATGGCCTTCCAGGGCGTCTTCCCCGCCGAGGTCTTTCCCCAGCTCGGCCTGCCGCGCGCCGCCTGGTCGATCGACGGGGTGGAAAGCTACGGCGGGGTCGGTTTCCTCAAGACCGGGCTGCAATCGGCCAGCATGATAACCACGGTCAGCCCGACCTATGCCGCCGAGATTCGCTCGCCCGAGTTCGGGATGGGGCTCGACGGGCTGATCGTCAGCCGTGGCGACCGGGTCATGGGCATCCTCAACGGGATCGACACGACCGAATGGAATCCGGCCGCCGATCCGGCTCTGGCCCAGGCCTTCACCGCCCGCTCGCTCGCCAGGCGCAAGGCCAACAAGCGGGCGCTCGAGAGCGAATTCGGCCTGGCGAGTGATGACGGGCCGCTATTCGTCGTGATCAGCCGCCTGACCTGGCAGAAAGGCATGGACGTCCTGCCCGAGGTGCTCGACCATCTCGTCGGCAATGGCGCGCGGCTGGCGCTGCTCGGCTCGGGCGACGCGGCGATAGAGGCCGCGTTCCACGCTGGAGCGGCGCGCCATCCGGGGCGGATCGGCCTGCGTTTCGGCTATGACGAGGCGCTCTCGCACCTGATGCAGGGGGGAGGCGATGCGATCCTGATCCCGAGCCGCTTCGAGCCCTGCGGCCTGACCCAGCTCTATGGCCTGGCCTATGGCTGCGTGCCGGTGGTGGCGCGGACCGGCGGGCTGGCCGACACGGTGATCGACGCCAATGTCGCGGCGTTGGACGCCGGGGCGGCGACGGGCATCCAGTTCAGCGGAGTCGACTACGCCGGCCTCGCCGGGGCGATCGGCCGCACCGTCGCGCTCTATCGCCAGGGCAAGGCCTGGCGGCGCATCCAGCAGAGCGGGATGGCCGCGGATTTCTCCTGGGCAACGAGCGGCAAGGTCTATGCCGACCTCTACGCCCGCCTGGTGGCGGAAGTGCGGTGATCCCGGCGCTCGGCGCCACCAGCTCACCGGCCGGGACCGCCTTCGCCGTTCGCGCGCCGCGGGCCGCGGCGGTCTGGCTCTGCCTGTTCGACGGCGAGGAGGAAAGGCGCCTCGCGATGACCCGGCAAGGGGAGTGCTGGGGTGCCGAGGTATCGGACGCCGGCCCCGGCTGTCGTTACGGCTACCGCGCCGATGGCGAATGGGCGCCCGAGCGTGGCCGGTGGTTCGATTCCGCCAAGCTGCTCGTCGATCCCTACGCCGTCGAACTCGACCGCCGCTTCGTGCAGGATCCACGGCTCGGCATCTACGGCATCGACACTGCGGAGATCGTGCCCAGGGCGGTGATCCAGCCCTCGCTTCCCGATTGCGTTCGCCGCCCGCCGCGCTTCACGCGCGGAGGATTGATCTACGAACTCAACGTCCGCGGCTTCACCATGCTGCACCCGGAGGTTCCTGAGGCGATCCGGGGGACCGTCGCCGCGCTGGCCCATCCCGCGGTGATCGCCCATCTCACCAAGCTGCATGTCACCGCGGTCGAGCTTATGCCGATCGTTGCCTGGATCGACGAGCGCCACCTGCCGTCGCTCGGGCTGCGCAATGCCTGGGGCTACAATCCGATCGCTCCAATGGCGCTCGACCCGGGTCTCTGCCCCGGCGGGATCACCGAACTGCGTGACACCGTAGCCAGCCTGCACGAGGCCGGCATCGGCGTGATCCTCGATCTGGTGCTCAACCACACCGGCGAGAGCGACATTGCCGGCGGCGTGCTTTCGCTGCGTGGGCTCGACAACTCGGCCTATGCGCATGAGCCCGATGGCGGGCTAATCAACGACACCGGTTGCGGCAATACGTTGAATTTCGCCGATTCCGCGGTGCGCGACCTCGCGCTCGCCACGCTGCGCCACTTCGTCCGGCATTGCGGGGTCGACGGCTTTCGCTTCGACCTCGCCACGATCATGGCGCGCGGCCCGGCTTTCGACGCCCAAGCCCCGATCTTCGCCGAGATCGCCGCCGATCCGTGGCTGGCCGACCGGGTGATGATCGCCGAGCCGTGGGATGTGGGACCGGGCGGCTACCAACTCGGCAACTTCCCCCCCCCCTGGCTC
>CALLNA010000277.1 GCA_938005655.1 uncultured Novosphingobium sp. | reverse complement strand
TGTGGGCCGTGCGGGCGATGCTGATGGCGGTCGCGGCGGTGGTCCTGCCGGCGGTGCCGCTGGGCACGCTGCTGTTCAACGCGGTCGTCGGCGTGGTCGCCTCGCTGAGCTTCCTGTTCGCCGGGCAATACGTGATGAGCTTCATCGCGATCCTGTTCGTCGCGATCCTCGCGGTCGGGGCGGTCGAGAATACCCGTACCTTCCTCCAGGCGCGCGTCGCCGAGGCGGGCGTGGCGGAAAAGAGCGAGGTCGTCTCCCTGCTGCTCCGCGAGTTCGAGGAGGGCGAGGCCGACTGGCTCTGGCAGATCGACACCTCGCGGCGGATCCGCGCGGTCAGCCCGCGCTTCGCCTTCGCCCTCGGCATGGACCCCGAGGACATCGACGGGAAGCCGTTCATCCAGATGATCGCCGGTTCCGCCTGGGAGACCGGCCAGTTCCCGTCGAGCCTCCACGACCTGGCCGAGCGGCTCAAGCGGCGGGAGAACTTCTCCAACCTGCTGGTGCGCGTCACGATCAACGGCCAGCAGCGCTGGTGGGAGCTGTCCGGCACGCCGAAGCTGACCGAGGACGGCGTCTTCGACGGCTTTCGCGGGGTTGGCTCGGACGTCACCCAGCAGCGCGAAAGCTCGGACAAGATCGCCTACCTCGCTCGCTACGACACCCTGACCGGCCTGCCCAACCGCATGATGCTGACCGAGGCGCTGGGCGAGGCCATGCGCTATGCCGAGCAGTGGCGGACGCGCTGCGCCTTCCTGATGCTCGACCTCGACCGCTTCAAGGCGGTCAACGACACGCTCGGCCACCTCGTCGGCGACCAGCTCCTCGCCCGCGTTTCCGACCGGCTCAAGAAACTGATGAGCGAGAACGAGCTGTGCGGCCGCCTCGGCGGCGACGAGTTCGCCATCGTCATCCGTGACGCTTCCGAAATCGAGCGGGTCAACCGGATCGCCCAGGCGGTGATCGATTCGCTGTCGCAGCCCTACGAGGTCGATCACCACACGCTCTACGTGGGCGTTTCGATCGGCTCGGCGCTCGGCCCGCGCGACGGCTCGACCGTCGAGACGCTGATGCGCAACGCCGACCTCGCGCTCTACCGCTCGAAGGACGAGGGCGGCGGACAGCACTGCTGCTACGAGCCCGCGCTCCACGCCCATGCCGAGGAGCGCCGCAAGCTGGAGTTCTCGCTGCGCCGCGCGCTGGAGCGCAACGAGTTCGTCATCAACTACCAGCCGGTCGTCGACGCGACCAGCGAGCAGGTCCTGAGCTTCGAGGCGCTGCTGCGCTGGCACAGCGAGGAGCACGGCTTCGTCAGCCCGGCGAAGTTCATCCCGCTGGCCGAGGACACCCGCCTGATCGTGCCGATCGGCGAATGGGTCCTGCGCAAGGCCTGCGAAGACGCGATGAAGTGGCCGAACCACGTCAAGGTCGCGGTCAACGTCTCGGGCGAGCAACTGCTCGATCCCAATTTCAGCACCAGCGTCGTCGGCGCCCTGGCGATGAGCGGCCTGCCGCCCCAGCGGCTCGACATCGAGGTGACGGAGAGCATCTTCGTGCGCGACGCGATGACCGCGCGGGCGGCGCTGGAGCGGGTCATGGCGCTCGGCTGCGGGGTCAGCCTCGACGACTTCGGCACCGGCTATTCCTCGCTCGGCTACCTGCGCAAGCTGCGCTTCACCACGATCAAGGTCGACCGCAGCTTCGTCCAGGGCGCGGCGACCGGCAATCCCGAAAGCCTGGCGATCATCCGCGCGGTCGTGGCCATGGCGGACAGCCTGGACATGACCACCACCGCGGAAGGCGTCGAGACCGAGGCCGAGCTGGAAACGATCCGCTCGCTCGGCTGCGGCAAGATCCAGGGTTACTACTTCGGCCGGCCGATGGCGCTGGATGAGGCGAACCGACTGTTCTACCGCGACGCCTATGCCCAGACGGGCGGGGCGGCGGCTTAGGCAGGCAACTTCGCTCGGGACGAGCGGGTATCGGCAAACCGAGCGTCGGAGCTATGCCCCGACCAGACCGCGCAACGCGCTTTCGAACAGGCGGCGGCCGTCGCTGCCGCCCTGCTCGGGCTCGATCGCCCGCTCGGGGTGGGGCATCATGCCGAGCACGTTGCCGGCGGCGTTGAGCACGCCCGCGATGCGGCGCGCCGAGCCGTTGAGGTCCTCGGCATAGCGCAGGGCCACGCGGCCTTCGCCTTCGAGCCGGTCGAGCGTCTCCGCATCGGCGTAGTAGTTGCCGTCGTGATGGGCGACCGGGAACGAGATGCGCTCGCCCTGGGCATAGCCGGCGGTGAACAGCGACTGGGCGTTCTCGACCATCAGCGGGGCATCGCGGCAGACGAAGCGGATGCCCGAATTGCGCAGCAGGGCGCCGGGCAGCAGGCCGCTCTCGGTCAGGACCTGGAAGCCGTTGCACACGCCGAGCACGGGGACGCCGCGATTGGCCGCGGCGATCACCGCCTGCATCACCGGCGAGCGCGAGGCGATCGCGCCGCAGCGCAGGTAGTCGCCATAGGAGAAGCCGCCGGGCAGGGCGATGAAGTCCAGCCCCTCGGGCAGGTCGGCGTCGCCGTGCCAGACGCGATGCGGGGCCTGGCCGGAGACCTTCTCCAGCGCATCGGCCATGTCCCGGTCGCAGTTCGAGCCGGGGAAGGTGATGACGGCGGAGCGGAAGGCCATTACGCGGCGACCCGCTCGATGCGGTAGTTCTCGATCACCATGTTGGCGAGGAGCTTCTTGCACATCTCGTCGAGGTCGGCGTCGCTGACGCTCTCGTCCACCTCCAGCTCGATCAGCCGTCCGGCGCGCACGTCCTTGACGCCGCCGAAGCCGAGGCCTTCGAGCGAATGCTGGATCGCCCGGCCCTGGGGATCGAGCACGCCGTTCTTGAGGCTGACCGAAACGCGGACCTTCATCACATTGCCTTTCCGTGCGCGGGAATCGCTGGAGCCTATGGCCCGAGGCGGCGCCGGGGGCAAGGTCACTCCGGCAGGCAGCGCCTTAGTTTGAATTCGGCTTACGACCTCATTGCCCGATGGCCCTCATCTCCGTCACCCGGACTTGATCCGGGGTCCCGCTTTCCTCCTGCGACGTCGCGCACCAAGAAGCGGGGCCCCGGATCAAGTCCGGGGCGACGAGGCTCGTGATAACCCCCGCTTCCTGCCTGGATGCCGAAATTCAAACCGAGACATGACCCTCCGGCAGGCTGTCCAGCACATAGCCGAGCGAGCGCACCGTCCGCAGCAGATCGGGCACGCCGTGGGCCTTGAGGCCGCGGCGCAGGCGGCCGACCCAGACGTCGACGGTGCGCTCGTCGATTGCCTCGCGGTCCTTGCCGAGCAGGGCGATCAGGTCGGCGCGCGCGAGCACCCGGTCGGGATGCTCGATGAAATGGGCGAGCAGCTTGAACTCGTTGGGCCGCAGCGGCACGGGCCGGCCGTGCCAGCGCGCCTGATAGGCGCCGAGGTCGAGCGTCAGGCCGCCGTGGGCGAGCCGCGGCGCGGGTGTGGCGCTCGCCGGGCCGCGGTACTGCCTGAGCCGGTCGAGCAGCAGGTCGGCGGTCAGCGGGGCGAGGACGTAGTCGTCCGCCCCGGCGCGCAGCGCGCGGCGGCGCGCCTCGGTGTCGTCCTCGTCGAGGATCATCGTGATATGGCTGTGCGCGGTGGCGGGCGCGTCGCGCAGGCGGCGGCACATCTCCAGGCCGGAAAGGTCGGGCAGCAGCCAGTCGACGAAGCACCAGATGCGCCCTTCCTGACGCTGCGCGGGCGGCTGCGAGCCCGCGGTCAGCACGCGCAGGGCCGGCATCCGCTCGGCCAGCGCGGCCAGCAGGTCAGGCTGGCCGTTCGTCAGTATCACCGTCCCCGGCTCGTTCATCGTCGCATCAGTCCAGTACAACCGGGGCTATCCAATGCGTTCGGGAAATGACGGTTTCGTGACGCGAATCCGTCACGGCGGCGCTGTCATCGAATTGTCGCGAAACCGACTTTGAACTGACGCGGCAGGGTCGCGCGGATGCAATCTGCCACGCCTACTTGCCGGCCCCGACGGGGGCGAGCAGCGCCGAATCGGCAGGTGATTCGGCTGATCCCTCGGAAACGACGAAACGTCACAACCAAGTCAGGGATGAACATGATGAACCGCCCGATTTCCAAGGTCGCCGCCTCAATGCTTGCGATCGCCGCGATGCAGGCCGCCGGCAGCGCCCATGCTGCCGACGCCGCTGCCGCTGATGCCGCCGCCGACGCCTCGGCCGAGTCCACCGGCGATTCGAGCGGGCTGACCGACATCGTCGTCACCGCGACCAAGCGCGAGACCAACCTCCAGAAGACGCCGATCGCCATCGCCGTCCTCGGCGCCGACGTCATCGAGAAGCGCCACGTGCAGAGCCTGCTCGACCTCGCCGACGGCGGCGCGCTGTTCGATGAGGTCCTGCTGTCCGTCTGGTCGCCGACGGCGGCATCCCCTCGCTGCGCGTCGCGACCTTCGAGGCGCGCCAGTCCGCGCTGACGGTCGGCATCCGCGGCATCGTGCCGTTCGACCAGAACCAGACCGCGCGCGAGCCGGGCGTCGGCGTCTATATCGACGGCGTCTATCTCGGCCGCTCGCAGGGCCTCAACGCCGCCCTGTTCGACGTGCAGCGCATCGAGGTCCTGCGCGGCCCGCAGGGCACGCTGTTCGGCCGGAACACCGAAGGCGGTGCGCTGAGCATCGTGACCAAGGCTCCGACCGGCGAGTTCGGCGGCCGGGTATCGGCCGGCGTCGGCAACTACGGCTCCTACAACGGCGAGGTCCACCTTGACCTGCCGGCCTTCGCCAATTTCGCGATCAAGGTCGACGGCGTGATCCAGCACCAGGACGCGACCACCAAGAACCCGGCGAGCGGCCAGTATGGCTGGAACTACTACAACCGCGTGGGCGGCCGGATCGCCGGCCGCTGGACCCCGGTCGAGGGCCTGACGGTCGATCTCTCCTACGATCGGGCGCGCGACCAGAACACGCCGTTCTACAGCCAGCTCATCAACTACAACCCGAATGGCCTGCCGGTCGGGACCTATTCGGGCACGACGCTGGTTTGCCCGGGCGGCGGCTCCAACTGCATCGCGCCGCTGGCGCCGCTGGTCCAGGTGAGCGGCAACCACCGCATGGACGTCGCCGACATGGGCGTGATCCAGCAGCTCAGCACCGACGACACGCACGGCTACACCGCGGCGATCAAGTACAAGCTGAGCCCGGAGATCGAGCTGCGCTCGATCTCGGCCTGGCGCGGCGTCGAGACCCACCAGTGGGACGGTTCGGCCGGCGCGCACCGCAGCCAGTTCGTGCCCAACGGCGAATTCGGCCGCTACAGCCTGTCGGAGCTGTTCCAGACCCAGTTCAGCCAGGAATTCCAGATCGTCGGCACCCTGCCGCACCTCGACTTCGTGCTGGGCGCCTACTACTTCAACGAGCACGCCCGCGAGGTCGCGGCGACGCCCAACCCGCTGAAGTGGAACGCCGACGGCACCGGCTATACCTTCATCAACCAGGTCGCCCCCAATCCCACCGCCGCGATCGGTTCGAGCAACCAGGGCTGGGACCGCAACTACTGGTACGTCCAGCGCGACAGCTATGCGGTCGGCAAGAGCTATGCGGTGTTCGGCCAGGCCACCTATACTCCGGCCGGGATCGAGACGCTGCATCTGACCGCCGGTGGGCGCTACACTCACGAGACCCGCAACGGCGCGCTGACCGTCGTCAACAACGCTCCGTTCGCGGGGGCCGTGCTCGACTATTCGAACAGCCGGTTCGACCCGATGGTCACGCTGGCCTGGGATGCGGCGCCGGGCATCAACCTCTATGCCAAGTATTCGACCGGCTTCCGTGCCGGCGGCGCCAACTCGCGCTCGTCGACCTTCCGCAAGTTCGATCCGGAATCGGTCAAGTCCTATGAGATCGGCGCCAAGACCGATTTCCTCGACCATCGCGTTCGCCTGAACGTGGCAGCCTACATCATGGACCGCACCAACACCCAGATCGACTTCGACTTCGTCGACACCCGGGCGACGGTCGGCGGCGTGGCCAATCCTTATTACAACAAGCACACCGAGGAGACGGTCAACGTTGCCGGCACCTCGCGGATCAAGGGCGTCGAGGTCGAGCTGACGGTGCGCCCGGTCACGGGGCTGACGCTCGGCGCGTCCTACGCCTACACCGACGTCAGGATCCCGCCGGTCGCCAACCCGATCGTGGAATCGCCAGCGACCTACGGCGTGATCACCCAGGTCTATACCGTGTTCACGCCGAAGCATGCGGTCTCGGGCTCGCTCGACTTCGAGACGCCGGTGGGCCGGGGCGACAGCCGCCTGCGCCTGCATCTCGACGCCAACTACGCCGGGCCGCAGTACAGCTTCCAGGCGGAAAGCGTGCAGACCGAGGCGAGCTTCATCGTCAACGGCAGCCTCGCGCTGGCCGACATTCCGCTGAACTCCAGCGGGGTGAAGGGCACGATCTCGGTCTGGGCGCGCAACCTGTTCAACGAGGACCACATCTATCGCCGGTCGGACGCGAACAACGCGATCCTGGGCTCCTACGCCAACTTCAACCCGCCGCGGACCTTCGGTCTCCAGGGCACCGTCAACTTCTGAGGTTCTCTCTCCTCCTCCCGAGAGACACCCTGACTGGGGCGGGCAGCGCGAGCTGTCCGCCCCTTTTTTATGCCTTTTTCAAGCGAAGCCGCGCCAGGTCACATGGGCGCCGACCACGATCACAAGCACGGCGAAGCCGGCTTCCATGACGCGGCGGCGCCCGGCGAGGCGCTTGCCGAGGACGATGCCGGCGGCAGCCCCGGCGATGCCTCCCGCCGCCAGCATGGCGACCAGCGGCCAATCGACCAGTCCGGACAGGGCGTAGGACGTCGCCGTGGTCAGGCCCAGCGCCGTGACCGTGACCAGCGAGGTGCCGACGGCGTTGCGCAGCGGCATCGCCGTCGCCAGCATGAGCCCCGGCACGATCAGAAAGCCCCCGCCGATGCCGAAGAAGCCGGCGAGCAGGCCGACGCCGAGGCCGATCGGGATCAGCCGCGGCAGGAGGCGGCGCGCGGTCTCGGGCCGCAGCCGTACGTCGGGCCGCTCCTCGCCCCTGCGCCCGCGCAGCATCGTCGCGCCGACCGCGATCATCAGCAGGCCGAACAGCGCGAGCAGGCGCTGGCCGTCCATCGCCTTGCCCGCTTCCGCGCCCAGCGCCGCGCCGAACGCTCCGGCCAGGGCGAAGACCACCGCGCAGGGCCATTTTACCGTCCCCGCGCGGGCGTGCCCGGCAAGACCGGCGGCCGCGTTGAGCGTCACCGCCACGGCGGCCGTGCCGATTGCCGCATGGGGTGACTTCACGCCCACCGCATAGACCAGCAGCGGCACGGCGAGGATCGACCCGCCGCCTCCGACCAAGCCGAGGACCAGCCCGATCAGCGCACCGGCGCCGAGCGCGGCGGGGATCAGCGCCGGGACGGCCACGTCCCGCCGGCGCGCCTGTGCGGCGGTTCCACGGCATCAGCGCCAGCAGCCGGGCCATGCCGCACCAGCCGCTGATCCCGGCCAAGGTGAGGCCTGCGCCGACCAATCCGGCCAGGGCGAAGAACGCCGGGGCGACGAGGAAGCCGAGGACGACGCCGGCCAGGATCAGCAAGCCTGCCGCGATCTGGACCTGGCGCATGATCTCGATTGGCTGGCTGCGATCCTCGGTCACGGGGAGCCCGGCCGCGCGCCAGGCCTCCAGTCCGCCGTCGAGGACATAGGCCGCGCAATCGGCCGCTCCGGCGAGCCTGGCGGCATGGGCATCGGTGCGGCCGCCCGAGCGGCAGTGATAGATCACCGCCGGCACCTCCCCGATCCGCCCGAGGCGGTCCACGGGGAGGTTGCGCGCGCCGGGGATGCGGGCGCGCGCGTGCTCGTCGGGCTCGCGGATGTCGATCAGGGCGGCGCCCTGGGCGACGAGGGCCTGGGTTTCGGCGGGGGTGAGCTTGCGCAGGGGCATCGCGGTTGGCCTTCCCGGCAATAGAGTTGATGGAGCGTGGCGAGCAGGGTCTCGCAGCGGGCGTCGGCGATCCGATACCAGAGCGCCTGGCTTTCGCGCCGGAAGGCGACGAGCCCGTCCTCGCGCAGCCGGGCGAGGTGCTGGGACAGCGCCGATTGCGACAGGCCGACCGCCGCCGCCAGGTCGCCGACGCGCATCTCGCCGTGCTCAGCGAGCTGGCACAGCACCATCAGCCGGCGCTGGTTGGCCATGGCCTTCAGCAGGTCCGCCACCTGGCCGGCATTGGCGGCGAAGGCGGCAAGCTCGCTCGCATCGACCTTCATTCGCATCTCCTAAATTAGATATTGCTAAATTAGAAAAGTCTCACATATTGTCAAGCATCGAATCCGCCCATCCGCCGAAAGGGATCACGCCATGCCGGTTGCGCCCATCATCCGCGCCTTCTTCGACGAGGCGACCTTCACCGTCAGCTACCTGGTCGCCGATCCGCGCACCCGCGCCGCCGCCGTTATCGACCCGGTGCTCGATTTCGACCCGGCCTCGGGGGCGGTGGCGACGACCTCGGCCGACGCCGCGCTGGCCGCCGCGGTGGAGGAGGGGTGGCGCATCGCCCATGTCCTCGAAACCCACGCCCATGCCGATCACCTGTCTGCCGCGCCGCATATCAAGGCGCGCACCGGGGCCCGGATCGGCATCGGCGCCCATATCCGCGAGGTGCAGGCGATCTTCCGCGAGGTCTTCAACACGCCCGACCTCGCGCCCGACGGGGCCGATTTCGACATTCTGCTCGAAGACGGCGAGCGGATCGCCCTGGGCGACCTGGAGATCGAGGTCATCCACACGCCGGGGCATACGCCGGCCTGCGTCAGCTATCGGATCGGCGACGCGGTCTTCGTCGGCGATACGCTGTTCATGCCCGACTACGGCACGGCCCGCGCCGACTTTCCCGGCGGGGACGCCCGCGCGCTCTACCGCTCGATCCGCAAGCTGCTCGCCCTGCCGCCGGAGACGCGGCTGTTCATGTGCCACGACTACAAGGCCCCGGGCCGCGACCATTATGCCTGGGAGACCACCGTGGCCGAGGAGCGGGCGAGCAACGTCCACGTCCGCGACGGCATCGGCGAGGAGGCCTTCGTCGCGATGCGCCAGGAGCGCGACCAAGGCCTGGCCGCGCCGCGGCTGCTGCTGCCCTCCGTCCAGGTCAACATCCGCGCCGGCCGCTTCCCCCCGGCCGAGACCAACGGGGTGAGCTACCTGAAGATCCCGCTGAGGCTGCCCGCCTAGTCAGGAGACTTCGGCGGCTCGACTCCCTCGGGCAGGACCAGGACCGTCACCGCGCGGTCGCCAGTCAGGTACTTCCGCGCCGCCGCCTGGATATCCGCCGCCAAGACCGCGGCGAGCCGCTCGTGGGCCTTGACCTGGCGCTCGATGCGGTCCGCCTCGGTCTGGGCGCGGTCGACCAGGGTCATCCAGCCGAAATTGGTCTTGAGCTGGTTGTCGAAGCTCTCCAGCAGCGGCTCGCGGGCGCGTTGCAGCAGGTCGGGATCGACCGGCCGGTCGCGCAAGGCGGCGATGGTCTGGAGGATCGCCTCGCGCACCGCCGCCACGTCGCGCACGTCGACCGAGGCGGTCACGGCGAAGGTGCCGTAGCCGCGCCAGACCGGACTCGGATCGCTCGACGAGCCGGGCGAATAGGCCTTGCCCAGCTTCTCGCGCAGGGTGTCGGTCAGCTCGATCCGGACGATCCGCTCCAGCAGGTTGAACACCTGTTTCTCCTGCGGATCGCTGTCGTCCCGGGTCGGCCAGGTGACGCGGATCGCCGCCTGGTCCTGCGGCCCGGTGTGGCGGATCACGCGCAGGGCGTGGTCGGCGGTGAAGGGACGCTGGCGCTGCTCCGCATAGGCGCCGAAGTCCGGCTCGCGCGCGGGGAGAGCGCCGAAGGTGCGGGCGACGAGCCGGATCGCCTGGTCCTCGTCCACGTCGCCGACGATCCCGATCTCGATCGCGCCGTGGGCCAGCCGGTCGGCGATGTCGCGCTTGAGCTTGGCGAAGGTCAGGGCGCGGTAGTCGTCGGGCTTCTGGAGGGTGAAGCGCGGATCGTCGTCCGACAGGATGCCGCCGATCGAGGTGCTCAGCGCGGAAGCCGGCGTCGCCAGGCGCTGGGCGAAGAAGTTGTTGATGTTCAGCCGGTAGCGCAGCTCGCCTTCGGGCCGGAAGCCGGGATCGGTGAGGAAGGCGGCCATCAGCTCGAGCTGAAGCTCCAGGTCGAGCGGGGTGGTCTGCGCCGCCGAGACGAAGGTCTCCGGCCGGCTGGCGACATTGGCGCCGACCGTCCGCCCGGCGAGCAGCGATTGCAGCTCGTCCTGGCTGTGCTTCCCCAGGCCGCCGGCGGTCAGCATCGCGACCATCTCGGTCGCCAGCGGGTTGGCCTTGGTCGCCAGCATGTCGCCGCCGTCGACGCTGAGCTGGACGTGGACGCGGTCCTTCTCCAGCTCGGTCCGCTTGAGGTTGAGCCGCACCCCGTTGGCGAAGCGCACCTCGCGGATGCCGAGCAGCGGCTCGCGCGTGTCGCTCGCCACCGTGCCGGGCGTACCGAAATCGGTATAGGCGAAGATGCTCGCCGTGACCGCCTGGCCTCGCTCCAGCCGCGCCTTCGCCGCCTCGTTCCAGGCGGCGCGCAGGGCCGGGGCCCCGCCCTCGGGCTGGTTGCGGCCCTCGAAGCGGATCAGCGGATCGTCGAGCGGCACGGCCTCGCGCTTCAGGGCTTCGAGCACGCGGGCCGGGGTGATCTCGGGAATAAACGCTTCGAGCCGTTCGAGCGCGCTCTCGGGCGTCGAAGGCACGCGGTCGTCGTTGATCAGGGCGAAGACGGCGTTGACCAGCGCCCCGTGCGAGCGGGTGCCGGACGAGGCCGCCGCGTTGCGCGCCGCCGTGCGGATGCCGGCGACCTGCTCCGCCACCTCGGCCTCGGTGAAGCCGTAGGCCTGGGCGCGGCGGTATTCCTCGGCCGCGGCGATCAGCCCGCGGCGCCACTTCCGGTCGACCGTATAGACGACGAGGTTGGTGGTCCGCCCGGCCTTGAACACGTCGCCCGTGCCGAAGCCGGCGTCGCGGAACGGCGGGTCGGGCAGGCGCGAAAGGCGGGTCAGGCGGCGGTTGACGATGGCATAGCCGATCTGCCGCAGGATGCCCTCGCGGCGTTGGGCCACGGTGTCGCGCTCGTCGAGCCAGAGGCCATGGCGCGAGGCGACGATGCGCTCGGTCAGCGCGGGGTCGATGTAGAGCTCGGTCCGCCCCCGGGACTTCGGATCGACCGGGCCGGGCGAGGGCTGCGGCTCGACGGGCGCGGGCCGCCAGTCGGCGAAATGGGAGCGGATCGCCGCCTCGGCCAGCGCCGGGTCGAAGTCGCCGACCACGATCAGCGTGGTCTGCTTCGGCACGTATTCGCGCCGCCAGAACGCTTTCAGCGCATCGGCGGTCGCGCCCGCGATCGTTGCCTCGACCCCGATCGGCATCCGCTCGCCGTAGCGCGCGCGGGGGTGGAGGAAGCGGATCTGGTCGACCTGGTTGCGGAACTGCCAGGTGTTGCGGTCGCGCTTCTCGGCCAGGATCACCCCGCGCTCGCGGTCGACCGCCTGGGGATCGAAGTTCAGCTCGCTTGCCGTCTCGCGCATCAGCATCAGCGCGGTGTCGAGCAGGGCCGGATCGTTCCGCGGCAGGTCGAGCATGTAGATGGTCTGCTCGAACCCGGTCGCGGCGTTGGTGTCGGCGCCGAAGGCCAGACCCTTGCGCTCCAGCAGGCGGACCATCTCGCCCTCGGGCACGTGGGTCGAGCCGTTGAAGGCCATGTGCTCGACGAAATGGGCGAAGCCGCGCTCCGCGTCGCTCTCGTCGAGCGAGCCGGCCTTCACCTCCATCCGCACCTGGGCCGTGCCCTTGGGCGTGGCGTTCCGGCGGATGACGTAGCGCATCCCGTTGTCGAGCACGCCGAACCGGAAGGCCGGGTCGACCGGCACGTCGCTGTCCTGGAAGGCCCAGACGGGCCGCGCGGCAGCGGAGGCCGAGGCGATCCGCTCGGCCTGCGGGGCGCAGGCGGCGAGGGCGGCGGTGGAGAGGAGGAGCGGGTAGAGGAACCTGGAACGCATCGCGCGCGGTTGTGGCGCGGCGATCCTGAATGGGCAACAACGCGTTCAAGCTCCTCCCCATTCCGCTGCGCGAACGGGGAGGAGCTATATCGTTACTTCCCCCGCAGCTTGCGGTGGTGGCTGAGGTCCGCGACCTCGCTCGCCGGGCCGTCGTTCTCCAGCAGGCCGAGGCGGCGGGCGACTTCCTGGTAGGCTTCCTCCTCGCCGCCGAGGTCGCGGCGGAAGCGGTCCTTGTCGAGCTTCTCGCCGGTGGTCATGTCCCACAGGCGGCAGCCGTCGGGGCTGATCTCGTCGGCCAGGATCACCCGGCTGTAGTCGCCTTCCCAGATGCGGCCGAACTCCAGCTTGAAGTCGACCAGACGGATGTTGATCGCCGCGAACATGCCGCAAAGGAAGTCGTTGACCCGGATCGCCATGGCCGAGATGTCCTGCATCTCGTCGTTGTTGGCCCAGCCGAAGCAGGCGATGTGCTCCTCGGCGATCATCGGATCGCCCAGCGCGTCGTCCTTGTAGTAGTATTCGATCAGGGTGTGGGGCAGCGGCTCGCCCTCCTCGATGCCGAGGCGCTTGGAGAGCGATCCGGCCGCGACGTTGCGGACCACGACCTCGATCGGCACGATCTCGACCTGGCGGACGAGCTGCTCGCGCATGTTGAGGCGGCGGATGAAGTGCGTCGGGATGCCGATGTGGTTCAACCGGGTGAAGACGTACTCGCTGATCCGGTTGTTGATGACGCCCTTGCCCTGGATCGTGCCCTTCTTCTGGGCGTTGAAGGCGGTGGCGTCGTCCTTGAAGTACTGGATGATGGTGCCGGGCTCCGGCCCCTCGTAAAGGATCTTGGCCTTGCCTTCGTAGATCTGGCGGCGACGCGACATCGTGGGTTCCTCGAAAACGGCAAGCCCCGGTGCTGACAGGTCGCTTGCGCGGCTGCTGGCCCGGGGCGGTGGGGCTGTCCCTACGCGAAAACGGGGGGCGGTGCAATCGAGCGGCGCGGGTTCTTCCCTCGCACCTCCGCGCGGCGCTGGCGGGGACGGAAGTGCGGCCGAGGGAGCCGGAAACGCGCT
>CALLNA010000276.1 GCA_938005655.1 uncultured Novosphingobium sp. | reverse complement strand
GTGGCGCGTGTCGTCTGCTGCGGCGAGGGGATGCTGGAGCTGGTTCGCCGGGGGGCGGACTGGAAGCTGGGCTACGGCGGCGACACGCTGAACACGGCGATCCACCTTGCCCGGCTGGGCCACGACGTCGCCTATTTCACGGCCCTGGGCGAGGACGATTTCAGCGAGCGCCTGCTGGAGGACTGGCGGGCCGAGGGCCTCGACACCTCACTGGTCCTGCGCCACCCGACGCGGACGGCCGGGCTCTACGGCATCACCACCGACGCCGCCGGAGAGCGCAGCTTCACCTACTGGCGCGAGGGCAGCGCGGCGCGCGAGCTGTTCGACCTCGCCGACAGCGAGGTGCGGCAGCGGGCGATCGCGGGCTGCGACCTGTTCTACTACTCGCTGATCAGCGCCGCGATCCTGCCCGACAACGGCCGCATCGGCCTGCTGACCCTGGCCGACATGGTCCACGGCGAGGGCGGCCAGGTCGCCTTCGACGGCAACTACCGGCCGAAGCTGTGGGAGAGCGTGGCAACGGCGCGCGGGGTGCACGACGGGGCGATCCGGGCGGCCGACATCGGCCTGCCCACGCTCGACGACGAAATGGCCCTGAGCGGCGCGCCGGACGCCGACGCGGTGGCGGTGCACTGGCGGGGCCTCGGCTGCGCGGAGACCGTGGTCAAGCTCGGCGCTGCCGGTTGCCGCCTGCCCGACGGCCGGGTGATCGCGCCCGAGCGGGTGCTGGAGCCGGTCGACACCAGCGGCGCGGGCGACGCCTTCAACGCCGGCTATCTCGACGCGCGGCTGCGCGGGGTCGAGCCGGCGGAGGCCGCCGCCGCCGCCGGCCATGCTCTGGCCGGCTGGACGATCCTGCGCCCCGGCGCGATTCCCCCGCGCGAGGGTTGAGCTCCTGCCGCAGGGGCTTTTGCGGGAAGCGCAGGGAGATCGTCCGGTCGCCGGGCTGTACGGTCAGTTCGTCTTTGTCTTCGGATTCGTCTTGAGCACGGTCCACAGCACCACCGCGCCGATCAGGTCGAAGGCCGCAAGGGCTACAAACAATGGATCGTAGCCGAACACGTCTGCACTCTTGCCGATCGTGTAAGTGAACAACATCCCGCCGATCCACGCTGCCGAGCCGGCCATGCCGCTTGCCGTGGCGACTGTGCGGCTTTCGAATACGTCGGAACACAAAGTGATAAGTGCGCCGTTGAGCATCTGGTGCGCAAAGCCGCCGACGCAGAATAGTGTGATTGCGATCCCGGGTGAAGCGGCGAGGCCGATGCAGGCTGGGCCGATCATGCACAGCGCGCCGACCGACATCGTAATTTTACGGGATGTAATCAGCGAGGTGCCGCGCCGCATCAATACGGGGGGCAAAAGCCCGGCGGCAAGCGAACCGACATCCGCTGCCAGGAATGGGAGCCATGCCCACAGCGCAACCGATTTGAGGTCGAGATTCCAAGCGCTGACGAGGTAAAGCGGAATGAAGAAATTGAAGGTTTGCCAGGCTGGCTCGGCAAAGAAGCGCGGGATCGCGATGGCCCAAAAGCTGCGAGATTTCAGAACTTCAAGTTTCGTGGCTGGCCGAGTTCCAACGTCGGTGTTTTCACACAAGCCCGCTTCAATATGCTGACGCTCTCGGGGCGAAAGGCGAGGATGCGTATCTCGTCCTTTGTAGCCGAACCACCATAGGCCGGCCCAAACAACGCTGAAGCCGCCCGTGACGAGGAATGACGATTGCCAGCCCCAATACGTGATGCAAAACAAGACCAGCGGAGGAGCGATCATTGCGCCGAAACTCGTGCCTATCTGAAATATGCCCGTCGCCAATGGCCGCTCCCTTGGCGGAAACCATTCGGCAACGGTCTTGGCACCTGCAGGAATAGCCGCAGCCTCGGTAGCGCCAAGCAGACCGCGGAAAACAGCAAGGCTTGCCCAACCAGTGGCGAAAGCATGAGCCATGTTCGACAAGGCCCAGCCCAGCGCGAACAGAAAGAACCCGAGCCTCGTCCCCAGAGCATCAAGGATGGCACCGGCTACAGTCTGCATGACAGTATACGCACCTTGGAAGGCCAAGAGGATCCAAGAATATTCCTCGGTCGTCATCGCGAACTCGGCCTTGAGCGTCGGCGCGGCGACCGACAGGGTCGAGCGGGCGAGGTAGTTGAGCACCGTCCCCAGGGTGACGAGGCCGATGATCCACCAGCGCAGGTGCCGGATCGGCCGCATCACTTGAGCACCCGGCGGATCAGCGCGGCGCCCTGCCGCGCGGCGGCTATGCCGTCGTCGGGGCTGTCGACCTCGACATAGCCCAGGGCGCGGGTCGCGCGGACGACCTGGGGCAGCAGCGCGGGATAGCCCATCTCGCCGAGGCCGGGGGCGACGGCGTGGTCGGTCACGCCCTTGCCGCGCGTCCGGTCGACGTCCTTCCAGTGCATCGAGACCACGCGCGGGCCGAGCTGGCGCAGCAGGTCGAGCGGGGCCACGCCCGCGTACCAGGTCCAGGCGAGGTCGATCTCGAAGGAGAGGATTTCGGGCGGGATCTGCCGGGCCATGAGGTCGAGCGGGCGCTCGCCGTCGAGCGGCAGAAGGTCGTACCAGTGGTTGTGATAGGCCAGGGTCAGGCCGCGCGCGCTGGCCTTCTCGCCGATCGCGGCGAGCTGGGGCAGCCAGGCCTCGAAGGCCGCACGCGTGGTCGAGAACAGCGCCGGGCCGGAGATGAACGGCGCGGCGGTGGAGAGCGCGACGATCCGCGTCCCGGTCGCGGCGGCGAGGTCCAGCTCGCGGTCGTAGTCGCGGCTGCGCACGCCGAGGCGGACCACGCCGACCTCCAGCCCGGCGTCGCGGACCATCGCCGCCTTCTCCGTCGGGGCGGGCTCGCCCGGCACCGGGCCGCCGTAGCCGGCGAGGCGGAAGCCCATGACGCGATAGCCCAGCGCGGCGGCCTGCCGCAGCGTGCCGGGATAGTCGCGCAGCAGCTCCTTCATCACGGTGATGTCGGCCAGGCCGAAGCGCGGCCCTGCCTTGCGCGCCACGGCGGGCGCCGCCCCGGCGAGCAGGGCGGCCGCGCCGCCGCTGAGGACCGCCCGGCGGTCGACGAGAGAAATGCCCACGGAATCCTACCCCAAGAAACTGGTCTGGCCAATCATAGCCGCGCCGGTTCGGCGAAGACAAGCCCGCAACGAATCCGGCCAAGGAAGAGTGGGATTAATAACCGATACGGTAAAATTTGTCAAGCCATTTCGTCATCCCTGACGGATCACGCCAGGGCCAGCAGCATGTCCGCCACCGCCTCCGGCGCGGTGAGCATCAGGTCGTGGCCGGCGTCGATCGACCGGACGCGGTCCGCCGTGGTCCAACGCGCACGGATCGCCGCGGGCCGGGCGGCGAGCGAGGCCGGGCAGTTGATGACGGTGCGCGGCAGGGCGGCCACGGCGGCGGGATCGGCCAGGGCCAGCGGGTCCAGCACGGTCTTCCACGGGTGCGGGGTGAGCCGCTCCAGCGCCCAGGCCTCGTACCGCGAGCCGGCGAGGCCGTAGATCGCGCAGGCCGCCGCGTCGGGCCACAGGCCCAGCTCGACCCCGTCGACCGTCCGCGTCGTGCCGGCCAGCGCGAGCAGGCCCGGCGAGACGTCGACCAGCGCCTCGCCGTCGAGGGGAATCGCCGCGTCGAGATAGACGAGCTGGCCCACGCGCCCCGCCGCGCGGTCGGCCGCCCCGGTCACGACCATGCCGCCGTAGCTGTGGCCGACGAGCACGACGTCGCGCAGGTCCTCGTATTCGATCAGGCGGGCGACGTCCTGCACGTGGGTCTCGAGGCCGAGGTCCGGGCTCAGCAGGTGGGCGCGGTCGGCCAGGCCGGTCAGCGTCGGCGCATGGACCTCGTGCCCGCCCGCGCGCAGCAGCGCGGCCAGCGGGCGGTAGCACCAGCCGCCGTGCCCGCCGCCGTGGACCAGGACGAAGCTCGCCATCGGCCCGCTACCGGCTAGGTATTCGCCGCCCCGTTGGCGAGGACGTGCGTGCCCGAGACCCAGCTCGCCTCGGGCGAGGCGAGGAAGGCGACCACGGCGGCGATCTCCTCCGCCCGGCCGATCCGCTTGAAGGGGGAGGCGTTCTCGAAATAGGCGCGGTAGCCGGGGGAATTGTCCATCATGCCGGGGCTGGTCGCGCCGGGAATCACCGTGTTGACCGTGATCCCGCGCGCGCCGAGCTCGCGCGCCCAGCTTTCGGTGAAGCTCTCCACCGCGCGCTTGGCCGCCGAGTAGAGCCCGGCCCCGGCCAGCGGATACTTGGCGAGGGTGGAGCTGAAGTTGATGATCCGCCCATTGTCGCGCAGCCGGCCGGCCGCCTCGCTGGCGACGTAGAGCGGGCCGAACAGGTTGATCCCGAAGATCGTCGCCACGTCCTCGTCGCGCAGGTCGGCCAGGGCCCCGCCGCCGCTGACGCCGGAATTGTTGACCACGATGTCGAGCACGCCGGGATCGCGGTCGATCTCGGCGAACAGGGCCGCAACCTCCTCGCGCCGGGCGATGTCCGCGCGGTAGGCGACCGCGCGCCGCCCCAGGGCGGTGATCGCGGCGGCCGTCTCCTCGGCGCCCGCCCGGCTGCTCGCGTAGTGGACGATCACGTCCGCCCCGTCGCGGGCCAGTCGCAGCGCGATCTCGCGCCCGATCCCGCGCCCGGCGCCCGTGATCAGGGCGACCTTTCCGGTGAGGGGCTTGTCGGTCATCGTCCGTCCTTCTCCTACCGCAGCGCGGCTTCGGGTTCGGCCTGCCATTCGCCCTTGGCGATCAGGCCGGCCATGATCTTGATCGTCAGGTCCTCGATCCGCGCCGAGGCGTGGGTCACGACCTTCATCGGGTTGCGCACCAGCGACAGGGTGCGCTTCAGCGCCCCGCCGCCGATCCGCGCCGCGCTGAGCCGCCCCGCGGCCAGCTCGCCGGCCACGGCGGGCCGCGAGAGCACCGCGAAGCCGCGCCCCTTGCCGACCAGGGCGGCGGCGGTGGCGACCGCGTCGATCTCCTGCGCGACGCGGTAGGCGAAGCCGAGGCGCAGCGCCTCCTGGTCGAGGAAGCGGCGCAGCCCGTGTTGCGGGCCGGCGGTGATCAGCGGGAAGTCGCGCAGCTCGGCCAGGGCCACGTCCGCCTCGCCCGCGAAGCGCCCCGCCGGGCCGATCAGGTGCATCTCCTCGCGGACCAGGGCGCGGGCCGAGAGGTGCCGGATCGGGCCGAGGTCGTAGAGCACGCCGAGGTCGATCTTGCCCTCGTCGAGCCAGCCGCGGATCTGCCCGGTATTGGCCTCGACCAGCCGGACCGAGGTGGTCGGCGCATGGTCGATCACCGCCTCGACGAGCTGGACCCCGATCAGCCGGTTGACCGAATAGGGTAGGGCGATGATCGCCTGGCCGCTGGCCGCGGCGTTCACCTCCTGCACGTCCTCCAGCGCCTGGTCGATCCCGCGCAGGATATGGCGGGCGTGCTCCTGGAAGATGCGCCCGGCCTCGGTGATCGTCACCCCGCGTGCCGAGCGGTTGAACAGCCTGAAGCCGACCTCGTCCTCCAGCCGGAGGAGCTGCTGGCTCAGCGAGGGCTGGGCGATGCCGAGCGATTCCGCCGCCCGGCTGATCGAGCGCAGGTCCGCGGTCCTGAGGAAGCTGCGCAGATAGCGGGTGTCCACGGTGCCTCCTCTCCCTCTGCCGCCCCACCTCCCGTCACTCGGCGGCGATGCCGAGCGCCATGGTACGGCTTGCCGGCTTCATGTCGACCACCCAGCGCACCGAGCGGCGCATCGGCTCGATCCCGTCGTGCGGGCTGCCCGGCGGCATGTGGTGGGCGTTGGCATAGACCGTCAGCGGATCGCCGCCTTCGAGCGCGACCAGCCGCTGGACCCCGGCGAGGGCGAAGGCGTCGCGCAGCCCCTCGCGCCGGCTCTCGGGATAGAGGCCGACGGTCTGGGTCGTGTCGTCGCACCACTTGACCACGTCGAGCAGGTCGTCGACCGGCACCAGGTTGACCACGCGGTTGTTGAGCTTGTCGAAGAACTCGACCCGGTCGTTGAACTTGGAGACGACGAAGCCGCCGATCAGGGTGCCGCCCTCGACGTGGTAGAAATCGTCCTCCAACGCGACGGCCTCCAGCTCGGCCTCCAGCTCGCGGTTGCGCTGCGTGAAGGGCACTGAGAGCAGTGGCGGCAGCGTGGCATAGGCGGCCACCAGCTTGCGGCCGAGTTCCACCACCCGCTCGATGCTCTCCTCGTCGGTGCCGCTCTCGACATAGACGATCCGCGTGTTGGCGCAGGCGGTCTGGTTGTAGAACCCCGCCAGGGTGGCGAGGCCCACCGCCGCCTCGTCCATCGCCGCCTCGCTGGCGAACGTCTCGCGTCCGACCATCGACATCGAGTACTTGGGGTTCAGCGCGGTCAGGTCGATGCCCGGGGTGAGGAACTTCTGGATGTGCCGGACCGAGCTCATCCCGCCCCAAGCGGTGATCTTGTCGATCCGGCTGGTGCGGACGATCTGCCCGTCCATGAATTCGTCGCCGCCCTTCCAGTAAGCGACCGCGATGTGCCGGGTCAGCGGGTGGTCGGGGGCGAGCCCGATCAGGGTGCGGGCGATGGCATTGGCGGTCAACGGGTCGTTCGACGGAGACTTGATCAGGATGTCCGACTTGGTCAGCCCGGCGCGGGCCACGGTCATCGCCGCAACCACCGGGACGTTGCCCGCGGTGATGTGGAGCTGGCGCGTGCCGACCGCGCGGATGCTTACGCAGTCGTAGTCGCCGTCGCCCGGCACCCAGCCGTCGAGATAGGCGAGGCCGATGGTCCGGTCGGCCAGCGCGGTCATCCCGGCGGGGTCGAACATCTCCGGCAGCGCGTCATAGACCCCGCGCAGGATCGGCTCGGCGAGGCCGCCGGCCCGCAAGGCCAGCGCGAAGCTCTCCTGGAGGAGCGGGTTGTCGTCGAGCCGCAGGCGCTTGCCCAACTCGGCCAGGACCTCGACGATCTCGGCCATCGGCGTGTCGTGGAGGTCGCGCAGCCGCGCCGTGTCGCCCAGCACCAGGTCGTGGACGTGCTTGTGCGGATCGGCCTGGCGGAAGGCCGCGCCGCCGCGGCCGCGGAACTCCACTGCGTCGTCGCCGGGCATGATGATCCGGCCGCGCGCGACGATCGGGATATCTAGCAGGTCGCCCATCATCCTTCTCCCGCGACGAATTCCATGAACTCGTTATAGGCCTGCTGCGATCCGGCGCAGGTGATCTTGTCGTCGCCGCCTTCGTTCTCGGCGAAGCGGCGGATGGTCTTGCCGACGCGGGGGCTGTCCCAGCCGCAGTCGCACTTGCCGTCCCAGTGAACCGTGACCTCGTCGCCCGAGGTGAAGCCGCCCCAGTAGGACTGCGGCACCAGGTCGACCAGCACCAGCCGGCCCTTCTGTACCCCCTCGCGCGGCAGGGCCTCGCCCTCCGGGCCCATCAGCAGCGGGACAGAATAGGGCGGCAGGTGGAAGAACCCGGCCTCGCACAGCGGGGCGTTGCCGATGCATTCGGAGAAGCCGTACTGGTTGCCCATCCGCTCGATCCCGAAGAACGCCTTGATCTGGTCCTCCCAGTCGTCGGGCGCGTCCTTGTAGCCCTTCATCCCGCCGCCGCCCATGATGATCGAGCCCGGTGCGAAATGGCAGCGTGCGCCCCGGTCGAGCCCGGCCCTGGCGACCCGGTACATGTCGGCGAAGGTCCCGCCGATCTTCACCTGCCTGCCCTCGTAGCGCTCGATCAGCCGCGCGAACCAGGCGTCGAGGTCGCCGTCGCGCGAGCGGCCCTGGGCCAGCATCTGCCGGCGCTGGTCGAGCAGGGCGGGGTCGAGGCCCAGGCTCGCCACCTCGCCCTTGTCCTCGGCCGACTGGAGCCGGCCGGAGAGCGCCATGAGGTCCGCCGGGATATGGGTGTCGTAGAGCGTGTGATAGTTCTCCTTGCCGCCCGCCATCTCGACGTTGAACAGGCTCATCATCTTGAGCATCGTCTGGTAGCCGCCGCGATAGCCGGGGAAGAAGGTCGGCAGCTTGGTCGTCCAGGCGTTCACCCCGCTCGCCGCCTCGTTGACGTTGAAGAAGTGGAATTTCCACGGCCCGAACTCGTCGTAGGAACGCGGCACGAAGGAGAGCTTGCCGGTCGTCCCGCTCGAATAGGTGACGAGCATCCCGAAGGCCTCGAGCCGGCCGAGCCACTCCTCGATCGTGGTCAGGCCGCCGAGGTCGACGCGGGTGAGGTCGTGGGCGGTGAGCTTGTCGAGCCAGGTCGTCAGCTTGGCGAAGTCGCGGTTCTCGATGATCTGGATCGGATAGTTCTTGAGCACGCGGTGGTCGAAGCAGACCGGCAGGACGTCCTCGATCCGCTCGATCGCCTCCACCCCCTGGCGGTCGGCCAGCTTCCTGAGTGCCGGGATGCGGTCCCGCAGGCGGCTGAAGGCGATCCGCACGGCCTCGAGCTGGAGCGCCTCGCGCTCCTCGCGCGGGATCGCCATCAGCTCGGCCCAGCTTCGATAGGTCCAGGCGGCGGGATTGTCGGGCAGGAGGCTGATGGCCATGGGACGTCCTCTCGTTTTGTCGTCCCATGGATACCGCGGGAAGGGCGGCCGAAGAACACCGGAATGCCGTCTCATAGCCAGAGGCAAAACCTATGGCTCGTTCCATCCCCGCTTCGGTTTCCAAAAAACCTCTAAACCGGCGCGGCTTTCCTTCGACTGTGGTGGTTGAAGGGGGCCTGCGCGGTTTGGCCGCTTGTTGCGTCCCCTGTTCGAGGGGACGTGTGGAATGGTTGGGATCTTTGCGGGGTCTGGCTTCGGGTTCGAGCGTGGTTCGGCTTCCGTGCTGGGCGGATCGGGGCTCATGGGCTCGGCGGTGCAGGGCTGGGGCGGCGAGGGGATCTTCGTCAACGCCGGCACCGGCAACCTGGTCGTGCAGAAGCAGGACGAGTTCCTGGTCGGCAAGGGCCCGGACATCGCGATCGCGCGGACCTACAACAGCCTGACCACGCTGGGCGACGACAACAACGACAAGTGGCGGCAGAGCACGGACCGGCGGGTCTATGGGCTGACCGGCACGCTCAACACGGCGGGCAGCACGGTCAGCAGGGTCTCGGGCGACGGGACCGAGATCGTCTATGCCTGGGATGCCGGGCTGAGCGCCTATGTCGCCAAGGACGGCGGCGGGGCCTACGACCGGATCGTCCGGAGCGGGAGCGAGTGGGTCTGGACCGACGGCGACACGCAGACGGTCGAGCGCTACGAGATCACCGGCACCGGGCGGATCAAGAGCGCCACCGACCGGAACGGCTCGTCGCTGACCTTCGCCTACGACGGCTCGGGCCGGCTGACCACGGTGACGAGCGCGGACGGCTCATGGGTGCGCTACGACTATGTCGGTTCGACCCAGAACATCAGCCAGGTCGTCACCGGCTATACCGACCTTGCGACCAGCACGGCCAAGACCCTGACCCGGACGCGGTACGGCTATGACGGCTCGAACCGGCTGACCACCGTGACCGTCGACCTGACCCCTGGCGACAACAGCGTCAGCGACGGGGCCACCTACGTCACCACCTACAGCTACGACGGGGCGGGGCGGCTCTCGAACGTGGCGCAGTCGGACGGCTCCAACCTGGCGGTCACCTACGACGGCTCGGGCCGCGTCGCGACCCTGGCCCAGACCGAGAGCACGGGCGTCACCCGCACGACCTCGCTCGCCTACGGCAGCCTCTACACGACGATCACCGATCCCGCGGGCCAGGCGACCCGGATGGATTACGACGCCGCCGGCAACCTCACCAGGATCACCGCCCCGCCGGCCTATGCGGGGGCCGCGCAGCAGATCGTCCAGTTCGCCTACAATGCCAACGGCGACCTCACCAGCACGACCGACGCGCTGGGCCATACGACCACCTTCGGCAACTTCACTGCCGATGGCCTGGCCCAGACCGTCACCGACCGGCTCGGCAACGCGATCACCCGGACCTACAGCGCGGCCAACCTGCTGCTCTCCGAGACCCGTAGCGGCATCGACGCGAGCGGCTCGGCGGTCTCGGCGACCGCGCGCTACGTCTACGATGCCAAGGGCAACCTGCGGTTCGCGATCTCGGCGGAGGGCCGCGTCACCGAGTACACCCGGGGCAGTGCGGGCGAGGTCACATACGAGACGGTCTATGCCGAGGCCGCCTATACGACCGCCGGCACGCCGAGCGAAGCCAACATGACCTCCTGGGTCGGCGGTCTCGCGGACAAGTCCTGGGTGCAGAAGACCAAGTACCTGTATGACGCGCGCGGCGCGGTGACGAGCGTCACCAGCTACGGCATCGCCAACAGCAGCGGCACCGAGCAGACCGGCGAGGGGACGAGCGTCACCAGCTTCGTCTACGACCAGGCGGGGCAACTGCTGTCGAGCTATGCGGGCGCCAACACTGCGACGACCTATCTCTACGACGGCATGGGCCGGGTCACGGCGACGAACGACGCCAACGGCGGG
>CALLNA010000275.1 GCA_938005655.1 uncultured Novosphingobium sp. | reverse complement strand
TGTCGGCATCTGACGCCGCGCCGCGCAAGCTGCCAGGCCGCCTCGCTCCCCGCCAGGCCACCGCCGATGATGTGAACGTCGTGGGTCATGCCGGACGCCCGGTTATGCTTCTTCAGGCCCTTTGCCGATGTCCTCGTCCCGCACCGGCTCGTCCGGGATCGGCGTCTCGTCCGTGTGCCGCGCGACCATCTCTTCGACGATCGCTTCCTCGGCCGCGTTCTCGGGCGCTTCCTCCTCGTCGAGGCGGACGGCGCTGACCACATGCTCCTCGTCGGCGACATTGAACAGGCGGACGCCGGCCGAGCCGCGGCCGATCACGCGCAGGGTTTCGAGCGGCAGGCGGATCAGCTTGGCCTGGTCGGTGACGAGCATGAGCTGGTCGGCCCGGGTCGCCGGGAAGCTGGCCACGACCGGGCCGTTGCGGCCGATATTGTCGATGTTGGTGATGCCCTGGCCGCCGCGGCCGGTGCGGCGGTACTCGTAGGCCGAGGACAGCTTGCCGTAGCCGTTGGCGCAGACCGTGAGGATGAACTGCTCCTTGGCGGCCAGCTCGGCGAAGCGTTCCGCGCTCATTTGCGGCTCGCCTTCCTTCTCGGCCTTCCACGGGGCATGGCGCAGGTAGTCCTCGCGCTCGTCCTGGTCGTGGACGCCGACGCGGTGGAGGATCGACAGCGAGATCACTTCGTCGTCGCCCTTGAGCGTCATGCCGCGCACGCCGGTGGAGGTGCGGCTCTGGAACTCACGCACGTCGTCGCCGGCGAAGCGGATCGCCTTGCCCTGGCGCGAGGCGAGCAGCACGTCGTCGCCCGCATCGAGCAGGGCGACCCCGATCAGATGATCCGCGCTGTCCTCGTCGAAGCGCATCGCGAACTTGCCGTTCGAGGGGATATTGGCGAAGGCATCCATCGAATTGCGGCGGATATTGCCCTTGGCCGTGGCGAAGACGACGTGGAGCGAGCCCCAGTCGGCCTCGTCCTCGGGCAGCGGCAGGACCGCGGCGATGGTCTCACCCTGGTCCAGCGCGGGGAGCAGGTTGACGATCGGCCGGCCGCGGGTCGCCGGGCCGCCTTCGGGCAGCTTCCACACCTTGAGGCGGTAAACCTTGCCCGCGGTGGAGAAGAACAGCACCGGATTGTGGGTCGAGGTGACGAACATCGTCGCCACCGCGTCCTCGTCCTTGGTCGCCATGCCGGCGCGGCCTTTGCCGCCGCGGTTCTGGGCGCGGAAGGTCGAGAGTGGGGTGCGCTTGATGTAGCCGTCGAGGGTGACGGTCACGACCATGTCGGACCGCTCGATCAGGTCCTCGTCCTCGACCCCGTCCCAGGCGGCGGTGATCTCCGACACGCGCGGCGTGGCGTAGAGCTCCTTCACCTGAGCCAGCTCGTCCTTCATCACGCCGTAGAGCTTCACCCGGTCGGCGAGGATCGAGAGGTATTCCGCGATTGCGGCGGCCAGTTCCTTGAGCTCGTCGCCGATCTCGTCGCGGCCCAGCGCGGTCAGGCGGTGCAGGCGCAGGTCGAGGATCGACTTCACCTGGATCTCGGAGAGCTTGTAGGTGCCGCCTTCCTGCTCGGCATTGGGCTCGATCGCCTCGACCAGGCGGATGTACTGCGCGATCTCCCCGATCGGCCATTCGCGCGCGAGCAGGGCGGCGCGGGCGGCGGCCGGGTTCGACGAGCCGCGGATGATCTTCACCACCTCGTCGAGGTTGGTCACGGCGACGACCAGGCCGAGCAAGATGTGCGCCCGGTCGCGCGCCTTGTTCAGCTCGAACTTGGTCCGGCGGGTGATGACCTCCTCGCGGAAGGCGATGAAGGCCTGGATGATGTCGCGCAGGGCGAGAATCTCGGGCCGGCCGCCGCGGATCGCAAGCATGTTCGCCGGGAACGAGCTTTGCGCCGGGGTGTGCCGCCAGAGCTGGTTGAGCACGACCTCGGGCGTGGCGTCGCGCTTCAGGTCGATGACCACGCGCACGCCGAGCCGGCTCGATTCGTCGCGGATGTCGGAGACACCTTCGATCCGCTTGTCCTTGGCGGCCTCGGCGATCTTCTCGACCAGGCCCGACTTGCCGACCTGGTAGGGGATCGAGGTGAGGACGATCGAGCGGCGGTCGCCCCGGCTTTCCTCGATCTCGTGGCGGCAGCGCTGGATGATCGAGCCGCGCCCGGTCACATAGGCGTTGCGCGCACCCGAGGTGCCGAGGATCAGCGGCGCGGTCGGGAAGTCCGGGCCGGGGATGATCTCGAACAGTTGCTCGGTCGAGATCGCCGGGTTCTCGATCATCGCCAGGCAGCCGTCGATCACCTCGCCCAGGTTGTGCGGCGGGATGTTAGTCGCCATGCCGACCGCGATGCCGCCCGCGCCATTGACCAGCAGGTTGGGGAAGCGCGCGGGCAGGACGGTCGGCTCCTGGCGGGAGCCGTCGTAGTTGTCGGCGAAATCGACCGTGTCCTTGTCGAGATCGTCGAGCAGGAAGTTGGCGACGCGGGCGAGCCGCGCCTCGGTATAGCGCATCGAGGCCGGCGGATCGGGATCCATCGAGCCGAAGTTGCCCTGGCCGTCGATCAGCGGCACCCGCATCGACCAGTCCTGGGTCATGCGCGCCAGCGCGTCGTAGATCGCGGCGTCGCCGTGCGGGTGGTAGTTGCCCATCACGTCGCCGACGATCTTGGCCGACTTGCGATAGGGCCGCCCGGCGACGAAACCGCCCTCCTGGCTGGCGAAGAGGATGCGGCGGTGGACCGGCTTGAGGCCGTCGCGCACGTCGGGCAGCGCGCGGCTGACGATCACGCTCATCGCGTAGTCGAGGTAGCTCGTCTTCATCTCGTCGACGATGTCGACGCGCTGGAATTCGCCGGAGGGGGCGGAAGAATCGAGAGTTTCGGTGTCGTCGCTCACGCGGTCTTTTCGTTCTATCTGTTGCGGTTCGTCGGTGTGTGGCAGGCCCTAGGCCAAAGCATCCGGGAAGGCCAGCGAAGGGTGCCTGAAACGGAGGTTTTTCGGCGCTTTTTCCACATATGGGGCCGGATCGGCGGCGAACCGTGCACGGCGGGCCGGAGGCGGCATTCAATCGCGGTTCAGTGGGGCGAACCTATCTGCCCGACTATCGCACGGACCATTGCCAAGCTGGTGAATCCCCGCCACTAGCTGCGGCGGAAGTTTTGAACCGGAACGCTCGGATTCCCTCTCCGGGCGCCACCCCCTAGGAGAGTTTTCGATGATCCGTATCCTCACTTCGCGTTCGGCGCTGGGCATCGCCCTCGCTGCCGGTTTCCTCGCCGCCGGCATGTCCACCCCGGCGATGGCCCAGCGCGGCGGCAAGGCGCCGCAGGAATCGGTCAGCCCCGGCTTCGCCAAGGTGGCGGCGCCGTTCCAGAAGGCGATCACCGACGCCAAGGCGCGCTCCAACGTCGTGGCCGCCAAAGGCAAGCCCGCCGAGCTCGCCACGGCCCTGTCCGGCGAGAAGGCCCAGATCGAGCCGGTCCTGGCGGCGGCAAGCACCCCGTTCGACAAGTATCAGGCGGGTGGCCTGATCGTGAACCTGGGGCAGTTGGCCGAGGATCCCGCGATCCTGAAGCAGGGTCTGAACGTCATGATCGAAAGCGGCAAGGCGCCCAACGCGCCCCAGCTCCAGTTCTTCCTCGGCCAGACCGATCTCCAGCTCAAGGACTATGCCGGCGCCCAGGTCGCGCTCCAGGCGGCGCTCGACGGCGGCTATCACAACGACGAGCTCGAGGCGTTTCTTGCCCAGGCCTATATCAGCGGCGGCAAGCCCAACGAAGGGGTCGCCGTCCTGCGCCGGGCGATCGAGTCCCGGCAGGCGGCCGGCACGCCCGCGCCGGAGAACTGGTATCGCGTCGGCCTCGGCTCGGCGTTCCGCGCCCGGCAGCTCGATCAGGCCTCGTTCTTCAGCACCGGCCTGGCCCGGAACTATCCGAGCAAGGAGAACTGGGCCGGCGCCATCTCCGTCCTGCGCGACGTCGCCAAGTATCAAGCCCAGGAAAACCTCGACCTGATGCGCCTGATGGCCCGCACCGGCAGCTTCTCCGAGGAGCGCGACTACATCGACTACATCCAGGCCGCCGATGCCCGCCGCTTCCCGGGCGAGGTGATGAAGATCATCGACGAGGGCACCGCCGCGGGCAAGCTGCGCGCGGCCGACCCCTTCGTGACCGAGGCCAAGGGTATCGCCAGCAGCCGCGTCGCGGCCGACCGGGCCTCGCTGCCCGCGCTGGAGCGCGACGCCCGCGCCCCCAACGCATCGGTGGCGACCATCAGCGCCGCGGCGGATACCTTCCTGAGCTACGGCGACGCGGCCAAGGCGGTCGATCTCTATACGGTAGCGCTGAGCAAGCCCGGCGGCGACGCGGCGCTGCTCAACACCCGCCTGGGCATCGCCCAGGCTGACAAGGGCGACTATGCCGGCGCCCAGGCGAGCTTCGCCAAGGTCGACGGGCCGCGCAAGCCGCTCGCCCAGCTCTGGGGAATCTACGCGGCGCAAAAGGCCGCAGGCAAGTAAGGTTCCCGCCAAGGAACAGGGAAGGGCGGCAGGCGACTGCCGCCCTTTCGTTTGGGGGCACGGATAAACCCGCAGACCTAACTGCGGGCAGCGCTCCCGGTTACTCGACGGGCGAGAATTCGTTCGTCGCTTCGTCCATGACGTGCAGCAAGCCGTCGGAGATGGCGAAGAAGGCGCCGCGCAGCTTCAGCTTGCCCTCGCGCTCCTTGCGGCGGATGCAGGGGAAGGTGCGCAGGTTGTCCAGGCTGACGCGGACCCCGGCGTGCTCCATCGCCCGCTCCGCTTCGCGACTGGTCGTGCCGAGCTCGGCCGCGATCGGCTCGCGCGCCTCGTCGAGCAGGCCGATCCAGTTGGCGATGAAACCGCCTTCGCCGGGCTCCGCGCCCTGGAGGTCCTGGGTCAGCGCCGCCTTGCAGCCGCCGCACATGCCGTGGCCCATGACCACGATCTCCTTCACCTCCAGCACCTGCACCGCGAACTCCAGCGCGGCCGAGACGCCGTGGAGGCCGGCCGTAGTCTCGAACGGCGGGACCAGGGCGGCGATGTTGCGCACGACGAAGGCCTCGCCGGGGGCCATGTCGAAGATCTGCGAGGGATCGACGCGGCTGTCGGCGCAGGCGATGATCATCACCTGCGGTTCCTGGCCGACGCGAGCGGCTTCCCAACGATCATGGTTCGCCATCCACCCTCCGGCGCGGAAACGGCGGTAGCCTTGGACGAGTTGGGCGAATTCGGGGGAAAGCTCGGTAGTCATGCCGGGCCTAATGGCCCTGAACTTTGCCACTGGCAAGGGCGGGCACATCCGCTTATCTGGGCGCCATGAACGACATGTCAGCAGCACCGCAACCGTCTCCTCCGGCGGAACGCCAGCGCAAGCCGGACTGGATTCGGGTGAAGGCCCCGACCTCGAAGGCCTATGGCGAGACCCGCGACCTGATGCGCGGACTCGGGCTCAACACGGTCTGCGAGGAGGCCGCCTGTCCGAACATCGGCGAGTGCTGGCAGAAGAAGCACGCGACGGTGATGATCCTGGGCGACACCTGCACGCGCGCCTGCGCCTTCTGCAACGTCAAGACCGGGATGCCGCGCAAGGTCGACGCGAATGAGCCGGAGCATGTCGCCGAAGCCGCGGCCAAGCTCGGCCTGGAGCATATCGTCGTGACCTCCGTCGACCGGGACGACCTGCCGGACGGCGGCGCGGGCCAGTTCGTCAAGGTGATCGAGGCCCTGCGCCGCACCACGCCGGCGACCACGATCGAGATCCTCACTCCCGATTTCCGCGGCAAGATGCGCCCCGCCGTCGAGGCGATCGTCGCGGCCGGGCCGGATGTCTACAACCACAACCTCGAGACCGTCCCGCGGCTCTATCCGACGATCCGTCCCGGCGCGCGCTACTATGCCTCGCTGCGGCTGCTGGAGGAGGTCAAGCGCCACGATCCGATGGTCTTCACCAAGTCGGGCATCATGCTCGGCCTCGGCGAGGAGCGCCTCGAAGTCCATCAGGTGATGGACGACATGCGCTGCGCCGGCATCGATTTCCTAACGATGGGCCAGTATCTCCAGCCCACGCCCCGACATGCGAAGGTCGCCGAGTTCGTCACTCCGCAGGCCTTCGGCGCCTATGGCGCAATCGCCCGGGCCAAGGGCTTCCTCCAGGTCGCGGCGAGCCCGCTGACCCGCTCCAGCTACCACGCGGGCGACGATTTCCGCGAGATGCGGGCGGCGCGCGAGGCGCAGCTCGCCAAGACGGCGGCGCGCTGAGCCCATGCCCGGCATCCACGAAGTCCGCCGACTGCCCTACAGCGCCGAGCAGATGTTCGACCTCGTGGCCGACGTCGCGCGCTACGGCGAGTTCCTGCCCTGGGTCATGGCGACACGGGTCCGCTCCGACAGCGAGACCGAGATGGTCGCCGATATGCTCGTGGGCTTCAACGCGCTGCGCGAGAAGTTCGCCTCGCGGGTCGAGAAGCAGCGCCCGGACATGATCAAGGTGCACTACCTCGACGGACCCTTGCAGGACCTCGACAACGTCTGGCGCTTCCGGCCGCTGGGCGAGGATGCCTGCGAGATCGACTTCCACGTCGAGTTCCGCTTCCGCAACGCCCTGTTCGAGAAGCTGGCGGGCCAGTATTTCGACCGGGCCTTCCGCAAGATGGTCGCCGCCTTCGAGACGCGGGCGGCCGAGCTTTACGGCAGCAGGAGCTCCAGCGCGACCAGCGCGGCCTGACGCCGCACCTCCGCCCGGCTCGATCCGTCGAGCTGGCGCTCCTCGGCATCGACCTCGTCGCTGCCGCGCACCGCGCGGGCGAAGACGACCAGGCCGACCGGCTTCTGCTCCGATCCGCCGTCCGGTCCGGCGATCCCGCTGATCGCCACCGCGACGTCGGCCTGGCTGTGCTTGAGCGCGCCCTGGGCCATGGCCCAGGCCGTTGCGCCCGAGACCGCGCCGAGCGTGTCGATGATGTCGCGCGGCACGTCGAGCGATTCCATCTTGGCTTCGTTCGAATAGGTCACGAAGCCGCGGTCGAGCACGGCCGAGGAGCCGGCAATCTCGGTCAGCGCCGCGCAGACCAGGCCGCCGGTGCAGCTTTCGGCCAGCGCGACCTTGCGGCCGAGCGCGGCGTTTTCGGTGATCACGCGGCGCGCGAGGTCGATCAGGTCGTCGGGGAGCAGCATCGTATCACTCTCATGCGGGACACAGGGTGAGCTTGCCGACCTTGCCGCCGCCCGAGCGCGAGCCGAGGCCCACGGCGAGCGCGATCAGCTCGGCGGTGTTCTGCGGCGGCAGCGGGGCGAGCAGGCGGACGGCGGCATCGATCGTGCGGCAGCGCTCGGCCGGAACCTGCTGGGCGATCAGGCCTTCGACCAGGGTATCGACCATCGGTTGCAGCTTGTCGTCCGGCAGGTTCTTGAACAGGTTCGCCGCGTCGGAGTTCGCCCCGCCGCTGAGCTTGATGAAGGCCGCCTTGGCGCCGGGCCAGGCGGCCGGCTTGGCCGATGCGTAACGCGAGGCGAGCGAAGCGCCGCTGCGCTTGAGAAACGCCTCCGGCCCCAGTGCGGCAGAGCAGCGCTGCGTCGTGCCGGTGATGATGCTGGGCAGCGAGTAGCTCGACAGGTCGGTGAACTCGCGCGCGGTGAGACAGGGCGGCTCGGCCGCCTGGGCCAGGCCGGGCGCGGCGATCAGCACGGAGGCCAGCAGATTGAGCAGTTTGCGCATCTCGTCTCCGATCAGATCCGGGCGACTGTGGCGACGGCCTGGGCGGCGATGCCTTCGCCGCGGCCGGTGAAGCCGAGCCTTTCGGTCGTCGTCGCCTTCACACTGACCGCGGCAAGGTCGACGCCGAGCAGGTCGGCGAGGCGCGCCCGCATGGCTTCCCGGTGCGGGCCGATCTTCGGGGCTTCGCAGATCAGCGTCACGTCGACATTGGCGACGGCATAGCCGGCCTCGCCCACCAGCCCCGCCGCATGGGTCAGGAAGCGATCCGAGGAAGCGCCGCGCCACTGCGGATCGCTCGGCGGAAAGTGCTGGCCGATGTCGCCGGCTCCCACCGCGCCGAGCAGGGCGTCGACCAGGGCATGGATCGCTACGTCCGCGTCGCTGTGCCCGGCGAGGCCGTGGCTATGCGCGATCCGCACCCCGCACAGCCACAGCTCCTCGCCCTCGGCCAGGCGATGGACGTCATAACCCGAACCGACCCGGAAGGCTGGCGCGGCGGCGTCGAAGTCGCTGGGCACGGTCAGCTTGTGCAAGGCCTCGTCTCCTTCGACCAGCGCGATCTCCAGCCCGGCGGCTTGCGCGACCTGGGCGTCGTCGCCGGCAGTGGGCGCGCCGTCCCAGGCGCGATGCGCCGCGAGTATGGCGGAATAGCGGAAGGCCTGCGGGGTCTGGACGCGGCGCAGGTCCTCACGGCGGGCCGGCGCGCCCATCAGGCCGCCCTCGGCATGGGTCAGGCTATCGACCACCGGCAGGACCGGAATCGCGCCGGGCTGGCTCTCCAGCGCTGCGCCGAGCCGGTCGATCACTGCCCGCGGCAGGACCGGCCGCGCGGCGTCGTGGATCAGGACCCGCTCGGGATGGTCGCCGGCCAGCGCCTCCAGCCCCAGGCGCACCGACTGCTGCCGGGTCGCGCCGCCGGTGATGAAGCGCACCGGCAGGTCCTCCAGCGCCGCGGCGGCGATTGCGTCCGCGCCCTCGGGGATGGCGACGACGATGGGGGCGACGCCCGCCGCCGCCAGTGCCTCGGCCGAATGGCGCAGGACCGGCTTGCCGCGCCAGCGCGCGAACTGCTTGGGCAGCGGCTGCCCGGCGCGCAGGCCCTGGCCGGCGGCGACGATCACGGCTGCGGTGGGAGGCACGGCTGCGCTGGAGGGGAGGGGGCTCTCGGGCATAGACCAGTCGCGCCGGTAATCGCTTGCCGGGCCGAGGGCAATCCACTATGCGCTGCCTGTTTTTTAGGCACACCCATGACGTTACCCATTCCGCCTTCGCTGAAGCCGATCCAGGTCGGTCCGGTCCGGATCGACTGCCCGGTCATCCTCGCGCCGATGACCGGCGTGACCGATATGCCGTTCCGCACGCTTGTACGCCGCTTCGGCTCGGGCCTCAACGTGACCGAGATGATCGCCTCGCCCGCCGCGATCCGCGAGACGCGCCAGTCGATCCAGAAGGCCGCCTGGAACCCCACGGAGGAGCCGGTCTCGATGCAGCTCGTCGGCTGCACGCCGCACGAGATGGCCGAGGCCGCGAAGCTCTCCGAGCAGAAGGGCGCGGCGATCATCGACATCAACATGGGCTGCCCGGTGCGCAAGGTGACGAGCGGCGACGCCGGCTCGGCCCTGATGCGCGACCTGCCGCTGGCCGCCTCGC
>CALLNA010000274.1 GCA_938005655.1 uncultured Novosphingobium sp. | reverse complement strand
AGCCGGGCATAGGCCTGGTCGACCGCGACGGCGCTGCCAGCGGTCTCGAACTCCAGGATCTCGCGCAGCCGCTCGGGCTGCTCGGCGACATGGTCGGCAGCGCGCAGGGTCACGGCGAGGAAGCGCACGACGAGATCGAAATGATCGTCGAGCAGGCTCTGGTGGACCGTGATCGGCCGCGGGGTGCCGTTGTTCACGCGGAAGCGCGGATCGGGCAGCGCATCGAGGTCGATCGCGACAGCCAGGCCGTTCTCGCGCGCCTGGTCGAGCGCGGCGGCGCCCTTGACGTAGATCGCGTCGACTTCTCCCGAGACCAGCGCCGCGAACGGCCAGAGCCCGCCCGGGCCGCGCCGGCGCGGCGCAAGGTCGCGGCCCGCGCCGCCGATGTCGCGCAGGACGTCCAGCGTCTCGACCAGCTCGACGTCGTCGAAGGTCAGCCCGACCGAGGCGAGCGCGCCCTTGTAGCCGGCGAGCGACATGCCGCGCGCGATGCTGGTGCCGCGCACGTGGCTGGGGATCGGGTTCCGGTTCCACCCCGGCAGGGCGAGGCGCCGGCCCTTGAGATCGGCGGCGGAGTGGATGCCGCTGTCCGGCCGGGCGAGGATGAGCTGGCTCTCCTCGATCCAGGTCAGGCCGATCAGCTTGGTCGGCTCGCCCTGCGCCCGCGCGCCGAAGGCGAGCATGTTGCCGCCCTCGCGGATCAGCGTCGGCAGGCGGTGGTCGTAGTGGTGACGGCCGAGCTCGGCGCTCGATTCCTGCAAGGTCCTGAGCGCGATGCCGTCCGCCGCGAAGGCCTCGGTCAGCCAGCCGAGCTTGTAGGCGATGCCCGTCGCAGTCGGCACGGGGCAGCGGGTGAACCAGATCTCGTCAGGCCGATTGGGCATCGCGATTGTTCCTTCGCAGTTGTCGCGTCAGGAACATCGCAAGAGGCGTGCCAGATCGGGAAATGGCGGTTTTCCGGGATTTTCCGGAAAGGGCCGGATAGTTCGTTGCGCCAGTTTCAGCACCGGCGCTGCGCAAATCTGCGCTCAGATCAGGCTGAGGTTCTTGAGGTAGGTGCGCACCACGTTGCGCGTCACGCCGAGCGCCTCGGCGGTCTTGATCTGGTTGGAGCCGGAGCGGCGGAAGGCCTCGGTCACGGCGGTCGCCACCAGGCGGTCGAGCAGGTCGGGATGGTGCCCCTCGATCAGCGGCGGGACGAGCGCCCGCACCTGGTCCTCCAGCGCCGCCGTAGGATCGTCCGCCGGAGCCGACTGGACGAGCCGCGCGCCGAGCACGAGGTCGTCGACGTCGATCCGCCCGTCCTGGCAGATCAGCGTGGCGCGGTGGATCGCGTTCTCCAGCTCGCGGATGTTGCCCGGCCAGGCATAACCGAACAGCGCCTCCTCCGCCGCCGGGGTCAGCTCCAGCCGCCCGGCCCGCAGCCGTTCACCATAGACGCCGAGGAAATGCTGGGCGAGCGGCAGGATATCGGCGCGCCGCTCGCGCAACGGCAGCAGCGGCAGGGCGACGACCTGGAGCCGGTAGAACAGGTCGGAGCGGAAGGTCCCGGCATCGACCGCCTGCTGGAGGTCGACGTTGGTCGCCGAGACGATCCGGATGTCGAGCGGGATCGGCGTGCGCGAGCCGAGACGGACGACCTCGCGTTCCTGGAGGACGCGCAGCAGCTTGACCTGCAAGGCCGGCGGCAGCTCGCCGATCTCGTCGAGGAACAGCGTGCCGCCGTTGGCCGCCTCGAACCACCCGGCGCGCGCGGTCTGCGCGCCGGTGAAGGCGCCGCGCTCATGGCCGAACAGCTCGCCCTCGATCAGCGTCTCGGAAAAGGCGCCGCAGTTGACCGCGACGAAGGGCGCGCGGGCGCGGGCGCTGCGATCGTGGATGAAGCGGGCAACGAGTTCCTTGCCCGTCCCGGTCTCCCCGACGATGAGGATGTTGGCCTCGCTCGGCGCGACCTTGTCGATCAGGGGCAGCATCGCCTTCGACTTGGGATCGCTGAACACCAGCGCCCGGGCGCGCGGCCCCTCGGCATGGTGCTTCTCGCAATCGTAGGTCAGCAGTGTCCGCCCGCTGTCGCTGCGGCCGGCGACTACTCCGATCTTGTCAGGGGCAAGGGGGCGGCCTTCGCCCAATCGGCTTTGCACGCTCATGTGTCTCCTCCGGAAAACGCGCCGGCAGGATAGGCGTAAAGAAACTCTACCGAGTCAGTAGAAATTCAATTCGCGGACTTAGCTTGCCTTTGTCAAGCGCTCTCGCGGCGCGGTCTGGCCAGGCGTTCGGCGGCTGCGGCAAGCGGCCGCGGGTCGATCCAGGCGGCAACGTCGACCGGGGCGTCGAGGAATCCGGCCTGCTCCAGGAACGCGGCCTGGGCCGCCAGCATGGCGACGCGCGCGGGCGATAGATCCGGGTGCAACGCGCGGTGGAAGCCGCCGCGATAGGCGGTCTCGACCCCGGCGATGCTCGACCAGGTCTCCTCGGCCAGGATCGGCTTCAGCTCGTCGAGGTGGGTCGCCGCCCAGTCGGCCCCGCGCAGCGTCTGCTCGAGGAACAGCTCGACCAGGTCGGGGTGGCGGTCGAGCATGTGCTGATGGACGACGATCGGGCGCGGGGTACCGTTGTTGATCCGGGCGAGACGGCTGGGATAGGCGTCGAGATCGACGCCGACGACGAGGCCGAGCGCCTCCGCCGCGTCGGCCGCCGCCGCGCCCTTGACATAGACCGCGTCGACCTCGCCCGCCGCGAGCCGGTCGAGCCCGTGCCAGAACCGGCGCATGGTCTCGCGCGTCGGACGCTGGCGCGGTATGAGCGGGATGTCGACCAAGCGCGCGTCGGCCACAGTCAGCCCGCCGAGCGACAGCGCGTTCCCGATCCCGCGCAGGGCCATGCCGCGGGCGATCGACTCGCCCCGGCTTTCGGCGAAGGCGGGAAGCGCGAAGCGCAGGCCCTTGAGGTCGCCCGGCTGCATCACCCCGCTGTCGGGGCGGACGATGATCGCCTGGCGCTCGTCGATCCAGGTCAGCCCGATCCCCCGCGTCGGCGCGCCGCGCGCGCGGGCGGCGAGCGTACGGATATTGCTGCCCTCGCGGAACAGGTGGCGCTGCTGCCGCGCGGGATCGGCGGCGACGAGGTTGAGCCCGCCCTCAACGATCCGGCGCACCGCGATGCCGCACGCGGCGAAGACCTCGGTCATGTAGCCGCGCGCGAAGGCGACGCCGGTCGCCGCCGGCACCGGGCAGCGCATCATCCAGATCGTATCCGGCCCGTCCGGCATCTCGCTCTCCTGGGTTCACGGCTTAGCGAGCGGCAAGGTCCGTGCCAAGCGAAGGCAACCCGGCCGAACCGCCCGCCGCCGCCCGCGAGCCGCTGCGCGATACCGCGCAGCCCGTGGCCCGATCTGCGCAGTCCGAGACGGGCCGTGCACGGCGAAACCCGCCCGCCTCGGCCAAGTCCGCGACTTGGCACGCCCCATGCAGAGACCCCCGCATAGCGCAACGAGCGAGTAGCACAGTGGCAACCCAAGCACCCGACACCCCTCCAGGCGGCATCCTGAAGCGCCGCAAGCCCCTCTGGATCGTCCTGGCACTCGCCGTCGCGCTGGCGGCCTTCCTCGGCTGGCGAGCCGCGCGCGGTGGTGAGGCGGGGGCGGCCAAGGTGGTCAACATCGCCTCGATCGCCTCACCCTATCAGGGCAAGCAGGTCTACAACGGCCTGACCGACGTCATCATCCGGCAGGGCTGGCTCAAGGCCGAGCTGGCCAGACGCGGCGTCGCGCTCAACTTCGTGCCCGTGCCGACCGCCGTCGGCGCCCCGCTCATCAACGAAGGCTTCAGCGGCAAGCGGATCGACTTCGCCTCCTACGGCGACTTCCCCGCCGTGATCGCCGTGGCGGGCGGCGTGCCGCTCAAGCTGGTCGCGCCGCTCGGCGGGGGGCAGAACGTCTATCTGGTGGTCCGCAAGGATTCGCCTGCGACCTCGCTCGCCGACCTCAAGGGCAAGAAGATCGCACTCCATCGCGGCCGGCCGTGGGAGCTGCCCTTCTCCAAGCTGGTCGACGCGAGCGGGCTCAAGCTGTCCGACTTCACGATCGTCAACATCAACCCCTCGGCCACGCCCGCGGCGCTCGCCTCGGGCAGCGTCGACGCGACGGTGCTGCTCTCGGACGGCCTGCTGCTGGAGCAGAGGGGCGTCGGCAAGGTGATCTGGTCGACCGCCCATGCCCCGGCCGACTGGAAGATGCGCGCCGAGCTGTTCGCCCGCGGCGACTTCGTCGACGCCAATCCCGAGCTGACCCAGCTCGTCGTCGACGCCTATGTCCGCGCTGCCGCCTGGTCGAGCCAGGAGGCGAACCGCGCGGCGGTGATCCGCAACTCCTCGCGCGGCTTCCTGCCCGAGGATATCCTCGCCAAGGACTATGCCGCCAACGGCCTCGCCTGGCACGAGCGGTTCTCGCCGGTGTTCCATCCCGACGTGAAGGCGCACTACCGCTCGGTCGCGGCCTATGCGCTGGAGCGCGGGCTGATCCGCCGGCCGGTCGACGCCGACAAGCTGATCGACGACCGCTTCGTCGCCAGGGCGCTGCGGGACCTGAACCTCCAGTCCTACTGGTCGACCGCCTCCGACCGGCCGCGCCAGGCCCTGGCGGCGAACCCGTGATGGCCAGCCGCCCTCTCCCCCTCCCGGCGCCGGCCGCGGCCACCGCCGGCCGCTCGCCCTTCGCCCCGCTGGCCGCGCCGCTCTCGCTGCTCGCGGTCTGGCAGCTCGCCTGCATGAGCGGGCTGTTCCCGCCGCAGGTGCTCGTCCCGCCCAGCGAGGTCGCGCGCACCCTGTGGCTCATGGCCGGCTCGGGCGAGCTGGAGCGCCATATCGGCGACAGCCTCTACCGCCTGGCCTTCGGCTTCGCGATCGGGGCGCTGGCCGGGCTGGCCTTCGGCGCCGCGATCGCCCTTTCCCGGCTGGCCGAGGCAGCCTTCTCGCCGCTGTTCCTGACGCTCTGGCAGGTCCCGGTGATCGCCTTCATCCCGACCATGGTGCTGTTCCTGGGCATCAACGAGCCGTTCAAGATCGCGATCGTCGCCGTCGCCGCCTTCTTCCCGATCGCGCTCGCCACCTTCGACGCCGTGCGCGGGGTGCCCCGGGCCTGGTTCGAGGTGGCGCGGGTCTATCGCACCCGCCTGCCCGACCTCGTCCGCCGCATCCTGATCCCGGCGACGGTGCCCGCCGTGTTAACCGGCCTGCGCATCGCCCTGACCCGCGCCTGGATCGTCCTCGTCGCCGCCGAGCTGCTCGCCGCCGACAGCGGGATCGGCCAGATGATGGAGATGGGCCGCCAGCTCTTCCAGCTCGACGTGGTCCTGGCCGGGGTCGTGGTCAGCGGCCTGATCGGCTTCCTGCTCGACCGCGGCGCCCGCGAGATCGAGCGCCGCGCGACGAAGTGGAGGACGGCATGAACGCCCTGCTCTCGCGCCGCGCGCCGCGCCTCGCCCTGGGCCTGATCGCGCCCGCCTTGCTTCTCGCCGGCTGGCAGTGGCTCGCCACCTCGGGCGGGGCGAGCGCCGTCGCCCTCGCTCCGCTCGGCAGCGTCGCCGCGGCCTTCGTCGAGCTGGTCGGGAACGGCACGATCTTCGGCGACATCGTCGCGACCCTGACCCGCGCCTTCACCGGCTTCGCCATCGGCGCCGGCCTGGGCGTGGCGACCGGCACGGCCACGGCGGTCTGGCCGCTGCTCAACCGCGTGATCGCGCCCCTGCTCAACGCCCTGCGCCAGGTGCCGATGATCGGCTGGCTGCCGCTGATCGGGCTGTGGTTCGGCACCGGCGAGGGTTCCGAGCTGATCGTCGTCTGCCTCGGCGCCTTCTTCCCGGCCATGCTCAACACCCATGCCGGGATCGCCAATGTCGAGCAGCGCTACCTCGACGTCGGCGAGGTCTTCCGCTTCACCACCGGCCAGCGCTTCCGGCGCATCCTGCTGCCCGCGGCCATGCCGCTGATCCTGACCGGCCTGACCCAGGCCCTGGCCTTCGCCTGGATCGGCACCCTGGCGAGCGAGCTGCTGATGGGGGCCGGCGGCGGGCTCGGCGTCACGCTCCAGACCGCACAGGTCCAGCAGCGGCTCGACGTGATCCTCGTCACCGTCGCGATCACCGCGATCCTCGGCTTCGCCATCAACCAGATCATCGCCCGCGTCCGCCGCGAGGTGCTGCGCTGGCAACCCGCCTCGATTTGAACAGGAGCCCTTCCATGAGCGCCGAACCCTTCCCCCGCCCGAACGTCGAGAGCTCCGCCCCGCTGCGCGGCGAGCTGACCAACAGCGACCTCGACAAGAGCTTCACCATCGGCGGCCAGGCCCGCCCGGTGCTGGAGAACATCAACCTCACGGTCCGTCCCGGCGAGTTCGTCTCGATCGTCGGCGCCTCGGGCTGCGGCAAGTCGACCCTGCTGCGCCTGATCGTCGGCCTCGACAGCGAATACGGCGGCGAGATCCGCCTCGACGGGGAGCGGATCGCCACGACCAGCCTGGACCGCGGCATCGTCTTCCAGGACCACCGCCTGTTCCCGTGGATGACGCTGGAGCAGAACGTCGAGCTGGCCCTGCTGAACACCGACACGCCCAAGGCGCGCCGCGCGGCGATCGTCGCCGAGCACATCGCGCTGGTCGGCCTGAGCGGCTTCGAGAAGGCCTATCCGCACCAGCTTTCCGGCGGCATGGCCCAGCGCGCCGCCATCGCCCGCGCCCTGGTGACGGAGCCCAAGGTCCTGCTGCTCGACGAGCCGCTGGGCGCGCTCGACGCGCTCACCCGCGTCCACGTCCAGAACGAGCTCCAGCGCATGTGGCTGGCCCAGCGCTCGACCATGGTCATGGTCACGCACGACGTCGAGGAGGCGCTCTACCTCGGCGACCGGGTGATCGTGATGTCGCCCCATCCGGGCCGCGTCCGCCGCATCGTCGAGGTCGGCCTGCCGCACCCGCGCGACCGCCGCTCGCCCCTGCTCCACCGCCTCAAGGACGAAATCCTGGCCGAGCTCACCGGCAATCCGGCCGGGGAGCCCGCCAACCTCGTCACCTTCCCCGCCCGGGAGAGCCGCTGATGCCCCGCCAGCCCGACCATCCGATCGATTCCCTGTTCACCGACCGCTGGTCGCCGCGCAGCTTCACCGGCGAGGAGGTGCCCCCGGCCGTGCTCCACAGCGCGCTGGAGGCCGCCCGCTGGGCCCCTTCGGCCTCCAACGCCCAGCCCTGGCGCTTCCTGATCGCCCGCAACGGCGATGCGGACTGGGCCAGGTTCACCGCCCTGCTCAACGGCCGCAACGCCCGCTGGGCGGGCCGCGCCTCGGCGCTGATCCTGATCGTCTCGGCGACCGAGGTCGAGCGGAACGGCCAGCGCGGGCCGAACACTTCGCACTCGTTCGACGCGGGGGCGGCCTGGGCCAATTTCGCGCACCAGGCGCTGCTGCTCGGCTGGCACACCCACGGGATCGGCGGATACGACCGCGACCTCGCCCGGGAGACGCTGAAGATCCCCGACGACTTCGCCCTCGAAGCCCTGATCGCGCTCGGCCGCCAGGGCCCGCTCGACACGCTCGACGCGGATTTCCACGCCCAGGAAAGCCCCAACGCCCGCCGGCCGCTGGCCGAGTCCGTCTTCGCCGGCACGTTCGGCGTCCCGGCCTTCGCCCCGGCCTCTCCCGAAAAGGAAGACGCATGACCATCCGCACCTACTGGCAGATCGATCCCGCCGCCGAGCCGCGCCGGCTCGAACCCTCGACGCGGCGGGCAAACGGCATCGTCACGCCGCTGCGCGGTCCCGCGCCCAACCGCTTCGGCTACTACGCCCAGATCGCCGAGGCCGCGGCGCAGACCGCCTTCGACGGCCTGTTCGTGGCCCATCGCGCCGAGGCGGACGAGAGCCGCATCGTGGCCGCCGCCCTCGCCCGCGAGGTCCGCCGGCTGGAGCTGGTCGCCGAATTCCCGGCCTCGGTCGGCTCGGCGGTCTATGCCGCCAAGCAGGCGACGACCTTCCAGCGCGGCGCCCACGGCCGCTTCGCCTGGGCGATCGCGCCGGACGGCGACGCCCGCTCCCGGGCCCGCGAGGGCGACCTCGTGCCCGAGGACCGGCTCGGCCGGCGCCTCGACGAGTTCCTGACCGTCGCCCGCGGGGTCCATGCCGAGCGGCCGTTCACCTTCACAGGCGAGCATTTCGAAGTCGAGAACGGCGGCTTCGAGGCCCCGCTGAACCGCGCGCCCTTCCCCACGGTCTTCCTCCAGGGCGAGAGCGAGGAAGCGCTCGACCTCTCGGCCCGCCATGCCGACGTGCACCTGCTGCGCGCCGGGCCGATCGACCGGCTCGCGGCCCTGGCGGAAAGCCTCGACACCCTCGCCAAGCGGGCGGACCGCAGCGTCGCCGTCGGGCTGCTCCAGCCCGTCCTCGTCCGCGAGACCGAGGAGGAGGCCAGGCTGGAAGCCAACCGCGCGGGCCGCGCGCTCGGTACGCTGGTCGGCTCCTACGACACGGTCGCCGCGCGACTGGCCGAGTTGGCCGCGCTCGGCGTGACCCATTTCGTGCTGAGCGCCGAGCCCGCGCTGGAGGAGGCCTACCGCGTCGGCCAGCACGTCCTGCCGCGCCTGCGGGCGCGCCTTGCCCAGACCCACGCCGCCGCCTGAAACAGAGGAGCCGCTCCCATGACCATCGATTTCCACTGGCGCCTGCCAACCCACGGCTGCCATTCGTCCATCCGCCGCGGCAACTACGACCGGGGCGACTGGTCGCCGCCCGGCCCGGAGAACCTCGCGCCCGGCCTCGACCGCGCGGGCGGGGACGATGGCTATCGCTACATCGACCACCTCGCCCAGATCGCCAAGGCGGCCGAGAGTGCCGGCTTCCAGGGCGGGCTGATCCCGTCCTTCCCCAACACCGACGATCCCTGGGTGATCTCGCCGCTGCTGGCGCGCGAGACCAGCACCTTCCGCTTCATGATCGCCTTCCAACCGGGCTTCGGCAATCCGGTCCACACCGCCCGCGCCGCGGCCAGCCTGCAACGCGCGACGGGCGGCCGCCTGCTGTTCAACATCATCACCGGCGGCGGCGGCCCGGCCCAGCTCTGGTGGGGCGACAGCTTCGCCCACGACGACCGCTACGGGCGCACCGACGAATGGCTCGACGTGTTCAAGGGCGTCTGGAACAATCGGGGCTTCACCTACCGGGGCCGCTTCTACGAGGTCGCGGACGGCGGCCTGCCGCCGCTGCTCGCCGCCGAGGACTTCCCCGAGATCTGGTTCTCCGGCTCGTCCGACGCGGCGCTCCGGGTCGCCTCGAACCACGCCGACTACTACCTGTCCTGGCTCGAGCCGTTCGACCAGCTCTTCGACAAGTTCGCGCGGGTCAAGGAAAAGACCGCCGCGCTCGGCCGCCGGCAGAAGTGCGCGATCCGCGTCGATCTGGTCGCGCGGCGGACCGAGGAGGAAGCCTGGCGCGACATCCGCCTGGGCTTCGAGAACGTCAGCGACGAGACCCGCCAGCGCTGGCGCGGGCAGGCGACCGATTCGGTCGGCGCCTCGCGCCAGGCCGCGCTGCGCCCGACCGAGGCGACCCGCTGGGACGACCTGATCGTCGCGCCGAACCTGTGGGGCGGCTTCAGCCTGCTGCGCGGCGGGCCGGCGCTGGGCATCGTCGGCTCCTACGAGCAGTGCGCGGCCAAGCTCGACGAGCTGATCCAGGGCGGCGCCGACGGCTTCATCCTGGCCGGCACCCCCCACCTGGAGGAAGCCTACCGCGTCGGCGAGGAGGTCCTGCCCCTCCTCGGCCGCTCTGCCCCGGCCCTGCGCGAAGCCGCGGAATAGCGCACTAACCGGCGATGCGGGCGGCGCGCTGAGCGAATAGCGCGCGCGCCGTCGCCGCCACAAGGCCGCGGGCGCACCGCAAGGTTGCGATGAAGAGGTCCGCATCCAGCGGGGAAACGCGTCGGCGAGAGCGGGCGGCGGGGTGTCCGGATTTGTCATGCCGCAAGAGATAACCGATTCGGTTATGTGTAGGAAAATGGTTTTTTGCTGGCACGTCCCGTCGAACCGTAATGAGCCACTAAGGACATGCCACACACGTCACCCCGGACTTGCTCCGGGGTGACGGCGAGGGATTGAGGCGACAGGAGGGAACCGCACCCGGCTCCCTCCTCCTCTCCAGTTCAGAACCGCACGATCAGCGATCCGCCGAAGGTCCGGGGATCGCCGTACTGCACCGTGTCGCCGTTGACCGAGCCCGCCGCGAAGGCCGGCAGGGCGTGGTTGCGGTAGGTGGTGTCGAGCAGGTTGTTGACGAAGAACGAGGCGCTGATCCGCTCGTTCGCCGTGGTGTAGGTGATCCGGGCATTGGCCAGGGTATAGCCAGGCTGGGTCAGCAGGTAGCGGTTCACCGTGTCCTGCGGGGTGACGTAGTAGTATTGCAGCGAGGTGTAGCGGGCGTCGGCCGCGAGCTCGATCTTGCCCTTGTCGCCCAGCGGCACCGTATAGTTCGCGCCCAGGTTCAGCGTCAGGTGCGGCGAGCGGACGAACTGGTTGCCGGCGAGGTTGGCGCCGCCGTTGTTGACCTGGAACTCGTCGAACTTCGTGTAGAGCAGGCCGACCGCGGCGTTGAGGCTGAGGTTTTCGGTCGGCCGCGCGGTCAGCTCGAACTCGGCGCCGTCGGCATGGGCCCTGGCCGCGTTCTGGAGGTAGGAGACCGTCGCCCCGCCGACCGCGCCCGGGTTCGGGCCGACCACGTTCACCTGCACGTCGCGGTAGTCGTAGTGGAAGTAGGTGGCGTTGAAGGTCAGCTTGCCGTCGAACCAGGTCGACTTGTAGCCGAGCTCGAAGGCGTTGAGCCGCTCCGGATTCACCGCGACCAGCGCGATCGGCAGGGTCGCCGCGGTGTTGAACCCGCCCGACTTCACCCCGTGAGAGAACTTGAAGTAGAGCAGGTTATTGCGGTCGATCTGCCACGAGGGCGTCACGTCGTAGGTGAAGGCGTCCCAGGTCCGCGACAGGTTGCCGGAGAAGGTTCCCGCCGCGCTGAGGTTTCCGGTATAGCCGTTCCACCACTGGGCGTAATTGCTCCAGGACGGAACGACCGCGGCGCCCGCCGTGGTGAGGGTCCCCGCCGTCGCGTTGAGGCGGTCGAAGTCGAGCGTCTTGGTCTCGCGGGTGAAGCGCGCGCCGAGGGTCAGCTTGAGCGCATCGGTGAACTTGAAAGTGCCGCTGCCGAACGCCGCGCCGCTTTCCGCCGTATGGTCGTAGCGGGTCAGGCTGTAGGCGGTCGGCGAGGTGCTGCCCGCCTGGGCCGGGACCGTGCCGTCGGGCAACCGCGCCGCATAGCTGTCGGAATGGATCTTCTCGTTGAAGTAGAACAGCCCGGCGATCCAGGTGAAGCGGCCGTCCGTTGGCGAGGTCAGCCGCAGCTCCTGCGTCCATTGGCGCGAACGGGCCGCGGTGTAGGAGCGCGAGATTTCCAGCGGCGTGTAGTCGCCGTCGCCCGCGCCGCGGCTCTTCCACCGCTCGTAGCCGGTGATCGAGGTCAGGGTCCCAGTCGAAGCGCAGCGAGCCGCCGAGCTGGCTGGTCTTGCTCCATTCGCCGGCATTGGTGCTGACCGTCTCGGTATCGGTCGAGGGGGCATAGCCGCCGCGGAAGACGCCGCCCGGCGGATAGGTCGCCGTGGTCCAGTAGGTGCCACGCGTGTCGTACTTGCGGTAGTGGATCGAGAACAGCGCCGTCAGGTTCTCGGTCGGCTTGGCCAGGATCTGGCCGCGGAAGACGTCATCGTCGACCGCGTTCGACTTCTCGCCGGTGAACAGGTTGTCGAACCGCCCGTCGCGGTGGTCGAGGCGGAAGGAGAAGCGCGCGGCGAGCTTGTCCGGCACCACCGCGAAGCCGACCGCGCCCTCGGCCACCTTGTCGTCGTAGCTGCCGTATTCGAGCTTGACGTAGTTGTCCTGGTCGCCGCTCAGCACGGGCCGCTTCGTGATGACGTTGACCGCGCCGCCGGTGGTGTTCTTGCCCCACAGCGTGCCCTGCGGGCCGCGCAGCACTTCCACGCGCTCCAGGTCGAACAGCGGAAAGCCCACGGTGCTGGCGTTCCAGACGTAGACGTCGTCCACGTAGGTGCCCACGGGGTTGGTCATGTGCAGCGAGGCAC
>CALLNA010000273.1 GCA_938005655.1 uncultured Novosphingobium sp. | reverse complement strand
CCGCCTCATCGACCGGGTAGCGGCGGGCTACGATCCCGCTGATCCCTATTCCAGAGCATTGGCGGACAAGCCGCTCGGACGCGCCCGGATCGGCGTGCCGCGCCGCGAGCAGCGGGTATTCTTCGGGGATCTCGAATCCGAATATCTCTACGACCGCGTGCTGGGCAAGCTGGGGCGGGACGCGGAGATCGTCGAGATCGACCTGGCCCCGCTGCTGGAGGCCGCGCAACTGCTCTATGGCGGTCCTTGGGTGGCCGAGCGGGCGGCGGCCATGGCCGGCATCCTGGCCGACGATCCCGACGCCATCGACCCGACCGTGCGCGAGGTGGTCGAGCCGGGCCTGGCGATCGGCGCGGTCGAGCTGTTCAACGGCATCTATCGCCTGGCCGAGCTCAAGCGCCAAGCGGACGAGCAGTGGGAGAAGGTCGATCTGCTGGCCTTCCCGACCGCCGGCACGACCTATCGCGTCGCCGAGCTGAAAGCGGCGCCGGTCGCGCTCAACAGCAACCTTGGCCTCTACACCAATTTCGTGAACCTGCTCGACATGGCGGCGGTCGCGGTGCCGGCGGGCATTCGCGCCAATGCCACCGGCTTCGGCATCACCCTGATCGGCCCGGCGGACAGCGATCTCGCCCTGCTGGACGCGGCCGACGCCTACCTCGCCGCCGCTAATCTCCCATCGCCACCCCCGCTCGACCTGGAGGGCAGAATGCAGACCGTGAAACTCGCCGTCGTCGGCGCCCACTTGAAGGACATGCCGCTGCACTGGCAGCTCACCTCGCGCGAGGCGAGGTTCGTCGGCGCCTTCGAGACCGCGCCCAGCTATCGCCTCTATGCCATGGCCGACAGCGTGCCGCCCAAGCCGGCCCTGGTGCACAGCGAGGACGGCGGGCCGATCGCGATCGAGGTTTATGAACTGGGCGTCGCCGAATTCGGCAGCTTCGTGGTGGAGGTGCCGCCGCCGCTCGCCATCGGCACCGTGACCCTGGCCGACGGCACCAGCGTCAAGGGCTTCGTCGCCGAGCCGCGCGCCCTGACCGGGGCGCAGGACATCACCGCCCTTGGCGGCTGGCGGGCCTATATGGCGCAGCGGGGCTAGGAGGGACGGACATGCAAAAGATTTGCGCGATGGTCATGGCGGCCGCGGTGGCAGGCTGGGCTGCGACGGCTTCCGCGGCCGAGGCGCCGAAGGAAGAGGTAATACAGGTCCCCGGCTTCGCGGACTTCCTGGCGGTCGACGGCAGCAGCGTCTGGGTCACGAACCGCGACAAGGTCGAGCGCTGGTCGCGGCAAGGCAAGCAGGCCGAATCCGCCATGACCCGGGCCTGCGGAGCCATGACCGTGTTCCGCCGCTCGCTATGGGTGGCCGATTGCAAGGAAGGCGCAGTGATCCGGATCGACAGCCGGACGGGGCGGCGGAACGCCGCGATCCCCACCGGCATCGCCAACCTTGCCGGGGAGCTCAACGTGGTCGCCGGGGCCGGCTCGGTCTGGATTGCCAGCGACGACAAGGGCGTGATCTCGCGCATCGATCCCGCGACCAACCGGATCGTCGCCACCGTCGCGGTCGATCCGGGAACCTGGTATCTGGCCTTCGGCTTCGGCTCGGTCTGGGCGGTCAGCGCGAGGGAGCAATCGGTTCAGCGGATCGATCCCCGAACTAATGCGGTCATCAAGCGTGCGGCGCTGGGCAAGGAGCCCGGTTTCCTCGCCGCAGGAGCTGGCGGCGTCTGGGTTCAGGAGCAGGGCGACGGCACGGTCGCCCGGATCAATCCGCGAAGCGGTGAGATCACCGGCCGCGTCAAGGTTGGCGAGGTGCTGAAATACGGGGATATCGACACCGGCGGCGGCAAGGTCTGGCTGCGGACGACCGAGGCGCAGACCTTCGCCGTGATCGATCCGAAGACCCTGACCGTCGATGCGCGGGTCGGGGAGGCGGAGGGCAGCGGCGCGTTGCGCTATACCCGGAGGGGCGTGTGGACCTCGGCCCACGACGTGCACACCATCACCTGGTGGCCCGAACCGGCGAAGATCGCTAGGTAAAATCCCGCCCGCGGCCCGAACAGGCCGCGGGGGAATGCAAGGGCTCAGCGCGCGGCGAGCTGGACCGGCGCGGCGGTTCCGGCCTTGGCCAGCCGCGATTCCACCTGGGCGCGGACATCGGCGACCACGGCGGCGCGGCATTCCTGCGCCTGCGCTTCGAGGGCGAGGTGCACGGCGGCGACCCGGTCGCCGCAAACGGCGCGGGCGGCCTGGTCCATGCGGATGGCAAGGCGCTGCTGGCCATCGGCGGTCGAGAGGTCGAGACCCTTGAGGTTCAGGATCGCCTGATCCTGAGCGAACGGGTTTTCGGTGGTGGCGGCGGAAGCCGAGGTCGCGAAAGCGAACGTGGCGAGGGCCACGAGGCCAATCTTCATCATCGTCTCCTGTGGATGAAATGGGCGCCGCTCTTCGGCGACTGCCGCTCACATAGAGCCAGTCGATGAAACTTTCAATATGAAACCTAAATTTATTATAATATTACTCAGGGTTGAGCTGGTTATTACTTCACGCTGACGATCAGGGTGGCGAGGTCGGTCGTCGAGCCGAGCAGTCCGATCGGCAGGGCGGTCTCGGCTGCCGACCTGGTCCGGGTCTCGGGGTCGAAGGTCGTCACGTCGATCGTCCGGGCATAGGGTTCCGACCAGGCGCGGACGGTCTCGACCGGCAGGCTGACCCGCCAGTTGCGCGCGCCTTGGACTGTCACCGCGTGGCCGTTGAGCAGGACTGCCGCCGCCGCGCTGTCGCGGTGGCCCGAGACGACCAGGCAACTGCCGGTCCCACACGAAACCACCCGCGTGCTCGGCTCGGCCGCGGCCAGGGTCGGGGAGGCGCTGGCGGCGACAATCGCCGCTAGTACCAAGGATGGTGCGCGAAGAGGGAAGGGCAGGAGCATGGCGTGGCCTTTCAATCGAGATCGATGCCGGCTTGTTCGAAGAAGCGCCGGACGGGCTCCAGCACCTCGACGTGGCGTTTCCAGCGCGCGACCGAGTCGCCGTAGATTGGCCGGCGGACCTGGGCGGCGCTCGGGGTCGAGACCGGGGCGTCGTTGGTGTGGAACGACAGGCACCGGTCCGACCATTCGAGCCCGCAATGGGCGAGCAAGCGGCGCGTCTCGCCTTCCTGGTCGGCGATCAGGTCTTCGTAGCGGACCTCGATCAGGCGTCCGGGCAGGGCCTTGCGCCAGAGCGCCATCAGCCGGTCGAAGCGGGCATAATAGGCCGCGATGTCGAGCAGGTCGTAGCTGTAGTCGTAGTAGCGCGAGCTGACCGCGAAGAGGTTGCGGAAGTTGCTGAGCACCGTGTCCATCGGATTACGGCGCAAGCAGACGATCCGGGCGGCGGGCAGGGCCCGCGCGATGAAGCCAGTGTAGTGGAAGTTGCCGGGGACCTTGTCAGTGAACCGGGGGGCGGTGTCGCGGCGGTGATGGCGCGCGCGGCTCAGGTAATCACGCCCGATCCCGCCCATGTCGCGGCCGGCGGCCGCGCCGATCGTCTCGGGGTCCATGACCGTCGGCGTGCGCGTGCCCGCCACCTGCTTGACTGCGAGCGGCATGGCTTGAAGCTCGCCTGCGCTCTCGACCTCCGGATGGGACGAGAGGATGCGGTCGACCAGCGTGGTGCCGGTGCGCGGCATGCCGATGACGAAGATCGGCGCTTCCGTCGGCGCATCGGTGGCGGGCGCCTGCGCCAGCTTCGGCCAGCCTTCCTCGATGGCGTCGAACAGTGCCGCATCGCGGGCGAAGTCATAGGGCAGCGTCCGGCGGTGCTCGGCGTTCGCGGCGCAGAGCCGGTCGAGCGCTTCGGCGGGCTGGCCGATGGCCTCCGGCTCCTTCGCCAGGGCATGGCCGAGCAGCAGCCGGGCCGGGCCGACACGCGTCGCCGCAAGGGCCCGGCCGAGCTGCTCGACGTGGTTGCGCTCGGGCGTCTGCCGGCGCAGGCCGGCGAGCAGGTGATGGGCGCGGGCATCGCCGGGGGCGAGGGCGATCAGCGCCTCCAGGGCAGCCTCGGCCTCGTCCGTCCGGCCCAGGAAGTTGAGCGTCGCCGCGAGGTTGTAGCGGTATTCCGCGTTCCGCGGTTCGAGCCGCACCGCCTCGGCGAAATGGGGGAGGGCGGCGGCATGGTCGCCGAGGCGGGCATAGACGCAGCCCATCGTATCGCGGCTGAGCGCGTCGGCGGGCGGGGCCTGCTCGGCTTCTCGCAGCGTCTCCGCCGCGTCCCCGTCGCGGCGGACCAGGGTGAGGAGCTTGGCGAGCTGGGCGCGGTATTCGCCCTGCGGATCTAGCGCGACGGCCTGGCCGACATGGCGGATGCCGGCCTGGATGCGGCCGGCGCTCGATTCCGCGATGCCGAACAGGAAATGGCCCTCGGCATCGCCGGGATCGTGCGCCAGCAGCCTCGCGGCGAAGCGCTGGGTCGACTGGAGGTCGCCGCGGGACAGCGCGCTCCGCGCCGCGCTGACCTGTCCCGGGCGACTGGCGATCATGCCGCCGCCGCGGTGTCCGCGCGGGACTTCTCGCGCCGCGCCTTGATCCGGTCGATGACCGGCTGGAACGGGAACGCCATCTGCTCGCGGATCGTCAGGCGCCGGCGGTCGTCCTGCCCCACCAGCACGCCCTCGCCCTCGCGAAAGGTGCCGAAGATCCGGTCGAGCAGGATCAGCGAGTTGCCGTAGTTGCAGCGCGTGCTCTCGTAGTCGGTCGAGTGATGCAGGCTGTGGTGGCGGATCGTCGTGAAGAAGAACGCATACCAGCGCGGCGGGTCCGAGCGGACGTTGGCGTGGGCGAAGGTGGAGATCACCCCCATCGTGTTGAACGCGGCGAACAGGGCGGTCTTCTCGAAGTCGAACAGCGCCAGCACGCTCAGGCTGATCAGGAACAGCTCGATCGGGTTGCCGACCGCACCCTTGGCCGCGTTGAGCTGGGTGATGTGGTGGTGCGGCGCGTGGGTCAGCCAGAACGGCGTCGAGTTATGCATCAGCCGGTGCATCCAGTACTGGCCGAACTCGAGGATGAAGATCGCCAGGGCAACCTGCGCCAGCCAGAGCAGGTGCGTGACCCACTGGGTGGTGATGCCGAGCGAGGCCTTGGCGGCCGTGAGCGGGTCTTCCGCGAGCTTCTCCGTCAGCCAGGAGATCACGGTGGCGCTGAGCACGACGTAGAACAGGTCGGTGAAGAACTCCTGCCGGTTCATCCGCCAGCCGGCGTGCCGCTCGTGGACGAACTCCAGCAGCAGCACGGCCAGGGTGATGAGCGGCGATACCACGGTAAGCGTCCAGGGGTTCGCGAGCAGGGCCGAGGGGCCGAACGACCAGAACAGCAGGACCAGCGCGATCATCGCGGGCGGCATCAGGTTGAAGACCTTGTCCTTCATGGCGTTACCTGTCCTTGCGGCCGCGCCGCGGGCGCGGGCCGGCGATCCCGGTTTGCGGTTGGATAGGGATGATGGCTCCGGCCCGGGCGGACATTCCGGCGAGGACCAGGCCGAGCGCCTTCGCGCCGATCGCGGCCAGCCGGCCTCCGAAGGGGGAGGGGCCGCCCACCGCTATATCGCCCTCAGTCCGGCTTCGGGGCGCGGCCGCCCTGCCTGCCCGGGGCTCGCTTTCGGTGCTTGCATACCGCAACTACGTTCCATGCCGGAACATTGCGCTGCACTGCGTCATTAAGGGAGGCGCAAATCTCCGATGAAAGGCATAGTGTCAGACTATGACCTGGGCTGCGACCGGCGCTGCGCCCGAATCCGCCGGATCACCTCGTCCCAGAACAACTGGGTGGCCGTATCGCGCGCCGGTTCCGATCGCGCGAGGAGGAAGATGTCGTAGGACGGCTCGAAATCGGCGTGGAGCATCGGCCAGAGCTTCCCCTTGGCCACCTCGTCCTCGGCGGCGAGGATCGGGAGGAAGCCGATGCCGACGCCGTGGACGATCAGCCGCCGCGCCTCGTTGATGTCCTCGGCCAGCCCGTTGACCCTGGTGCCCAGCCGGTAACGGCGGCGCAGGTGGGTGATCTGCTCGATCTCGTCCTCGCCGGTGAGGACGAAGCCTTCGTCCTTGAGCTCTCCCAGCCGACTCACCCGGAGCCCGAACATGGGATGGCTGCGCGGGCAGTAGAGCTGCTGGCGCTCGATCAGCATGGGCTCGTACATCAGGCTGCCGCGGACGCTGCTGTCGTAGCCGACGCCGATCTCCACCTCGCCGCGCTCCAGCGCGTCGAGCACCTGGCGCCAGGGCGAGACGCGGATCTCGATATGGATGGCCGGGTTGCGCCGGTGGAAGCTGGCGATCGCCTCGTCGAATTCCGCCGAGACGAGGCCCGAGACGATCTGGATGCGGACGATGCCTTCGACCCGCTTGGTCGCCTGGGCGATCTGGTGCGGCATCATCCGGGCCGATTCCAGCATGTCCTCGCACAGGGCCATCATCGCCTTGCCCGCCGCGGTCATCTCGACGCCGGTGGCGGTGCGATGGAGCAAGGTCGCGCCGACATGCTCCTCGAGCCGCTTGAGCGCGGCGCTGATGCTGGGCTGCTGGCGATTGAGCTGGCGCGCCGCCGCGCCGATGCCGCCGGCGCGGACGATGTCGACGAAGGTCCGCATCAGGTTCCAGTCGACCCGGCTGGCGAAGCGCTTGTCGGTCAACGGCGTCCGATCGCTCATGTGGCGTTTCCTTGGCCGAGCCGACGCGTCGACTCGTTTGCGGGCAGGTCATAGATCAGATCGATGAAAAACATAGAATCGCGGTGTCTACCGTTATGTCCGGCCTGGCCTATTGGCCAGGGGATGGCTGAGATCCGCCTCCAATCGTCGCTTCCTGCTCGACAGCTTTCCGCGTGCAGGCCAGGGCGTGTTCTCCGCTCGACCGCCGCCTGCGTGATGCCGCATTCTATCGGGCAGGCGTCGGCCGCTTTCCGCCAAGCGCGGTGATCGCCAATTGGAACACGGCCTAACGGACGGGACATTCATGGAAGACATTCGGCTAAAGCTCATGGAAGCGATCGCGCGCCAGCAGGTCGTCGCCACCCGCTACAACGGCAAGGAGGTCCGCCTGGCGCCGCACCTGCTCTTCGAGCGGCACGGCGACCTGTTCATCGGCGCCTTGAACCTCAGCAAGAGCTGGCGAGACGAGGACGAGCGCCAGCTCGGCCAATTCAAGCTCGCCGGGCTTGGCGCGGCCGAACTACTCGACGAGACGTTCGATCCCCTGCCGTCGTTCCAGGCCGCCGCGCCCCGCGTCGGCGACAAGCTGCTGCTGGCGGTCTGATCGCAGGCAATCAGCGGTCTTTCCTCCTTTGCTTGCAGCGGCGGGCTATGCGGTTCGGCCGGCGACACGAATGAGCGGCGCGCGGATCGAGCGGCGTTACGAGCTCAGCAACCTCTTTCTGAACAGCGCTTTCACCAGCCTGTCTTCGAGAATGCGCCCGATGACATAGAGAAGGGCGAAGATCGCGGCGAAGACATAGGCGGCCGTGGGGGAGTGCTTTTTCTTCTCCTTGTCCGCGCCGTCCTTCTTGGGCTTTTCAGGGGCGGGGGCGCCGAGCGCCTTGTCTATCGGGTTCTGCGGCAGAACCACGTCCTTTTTTTCGGGCTTTTTCGATGTGTTCCCCTTGCCCGCAGCTTCGGTCGAGGGTTTCTCGAGCTTGCCCAAGGCGATGTTAAATTGCGCGAAGGCGAGGAACAGCAGCGGCGCCAGGAAGCAGAACAGCAAGGCCCGGCTGGTCAGGCGATAGCGCAGCACGGGCCCGGTCACGCCTTTTTCGATCTGGAGGACGCCGCCGTCGAAAATGGACATCTTGTCCTGGGCCGCCTGGTCCTTCTTGCGGAAAGTCAGCGTGTCCGCGGCCCGCTCGTGGCTGGTGCCGGCCTGGCGGAACAGGGGGTCCAGCCTAGCGAAGGCTTCCTCGCTCGATTGCCCGGGCGTGAGCGCCAGGCTGCCGCTGACATGCCAGATCCAGTCGGTGAAACGCGAGTTCACGTCGCCTCCTTTCGCGAGAGCGCTTTGCTGGAGCCTTGCGCGGCGGCCGGCGCGGCCGGCGATGCTGGGGCCGAGTGGTTCCGTCATTCGGCCGGCACCGCCACGGCCGGCCGGCCGAGCCGTTCCTTGAGCGTCTTCCAGCCCTCGGTGAAGGGAAAGGTCATTTGCTCGCGGATTGACATCCGGCGTCCGCCTTCCAGGCCCAGCAGTTCCGCCTCGCCGTCCACGCAGGTGCCGAAGATGCGGTCGATGAAGATGTAGGACCCGGCATAGTTGCTGCGGGTGGCTTCGAAGTCTCGCGAATGGTGCAGGCTGTGGTGCTCGGTCGTGTTGAACAGGAAGCGCCACCAGCGCGGCGTATTGAAGCGGACGTTGATGTGCTGGTAGGTCCCGATCGCCATGCCCAGCGCGCCGGCCATGAGGGCTGCCCGCGGCAGGAAATCGAAGAATCCGCCGATCCCCAGGCCGATCAAGAACAGCTCGACGGGATTGCCGACCGCACCCTTGTTGATGTTCAATTGGGTAATGTAGTGATGCACTGAATGGGGCAGCCACAGCGGATACCAGTTGTGCATCCCGCGATGCATCCAGTATTGCCCGAAATCGAAAATGAACGAGATCAGGAACGCCTGCACCAGCAGCGGCAGGCCCATGAACCAGGAGAACTTCTCCCAGTCGAAGGCGTGCTGGATGGCCTCGATCATGGCTCCGTCGCCGATGTAGCTGTCGACCATGCGGAGCAGCGTGTAGCCGAGCCCGACGTAGAACAGGTCGGTGGTCAGCTCCTTCCAGGTCAGGCGCCAACTCTCGTGGCGCGGGTTCACCCATTCGAGGCTCAGCAACAGCACCTTGAAACCAATGCCGATGCCGATGGCGGTCGAAGCCTTGGCGATGGAATTGGGCGCGTAGTACCAGAATGCGAGCAGCGCGAACAGCATCGTAGGCTGAAACCAGGTGAAGACGAACTGCTTGACCGGGCCGCCTTCCACCCGGGGGATATTCTCCCAGCCTATAGTCACCGGCGACTGAGCGCCTATCACCCGTTTTCCTACCCGAACTCCGGCCATATCGCGCGCCCTCGTAAAACCAGGCCGCCCTGTCCGAGCGACCTATGCGTGGCGCGATAATGGGGAAGGTCGGGCCATAGGGGCAGACGCAGCTTGGCAATGAATGGCATAGATTTGCGTGATGACCGGGGCCGACCTGGTAGCGGGCTTTCCCATTCCGTTCGTCGCCCCGGATCATGTCCGGAGGGACGCGGCGGTGGGGATGATGTCCGCTGCCCCTCCCAAATCACCGCTCCGCCAACTCGGATCGCTGGGATGGATTTGTCCGCGCTTCGATGAGCTTAGCTGTCCATTCGGAGCAAAAGGGCTGAATGCCCTGCAAGAACGGTTTCGGTCGCGTCATTGACGCTGAGAACGACCCTCCCGGATAGGTGATCGGGAACCGGGATTGCATCCGCGGCGAAATTGAACAGGCACAGGATCAGGTCGCTTGCCCATTCGCGTCCGAAAACCAGGAGCGGACCCTCGCTGGACAGGCGGGTCAGCCGGCCGCGCCGCAGCGGGGGCGTGTCCCGGCGGAATTTCAGGAGCCGCCGCGTGGTGTTGAGTTGCGACGCGTCGCTGGCCGCCTGAGCCTCGATCGAACGCGAGAGGTTGTCCGCGAACTGCGGAAGCCATGGCGTGCCGGTGGTAAACCCTCCCGAGGGAGTCCACGGCATGGGCGTCCGGGCGCCGTCCCGCGACAGCGTCAGCGGCCAATTGGCGATCGCCTCGGGGTCGCGGAGCAATTCGAAGGGAATCTCGTCCTGGCGGAGCCCCAGCTCCTCTCCCTGATAGATCATGATGTTGCCGGGCAGGCCGATCAGCAGGGCGAGCTTGAACCGGGCGAAACGGTCGGCCTCTGCCGGGCCGCACCAGCGGGACAGGGCCCGGGGAGCGTCGTGGTTCTCGAAGGCCCAGGTCGGCCATGCCGTGTCATCGGGCCATCGCGCCAGGGCCTGCTCGACGAATTGCGGGGTCAGGTCCGGCGCATAGAGGAAGTCGAAGCCGTAGGCGCTGTCGAGGCGCGTATCGCCCGAGATATAGGCCCGCATTTCCGCCTCGGCATTGTCCCCGCCGACTTCGGCCACGGTGTGGATCACGCCATATTCGTCGCAGAGGGCGCGGATGCGTTCGATGAAATCGACCACGCCGGGATGCGACTGGCTGAACCGCTTAATCTGGTAGTCGAACGGCCGCGTCCGGACCTGCCCGTTGTCCGGAGCCGGGGGATTATCCCGCAACTGCGGATCGTGCATCGCATGGTTGAGGGCATCGAGCCGGAAGCCATCCACGCCGCGCTCCAGCCAGAACCGCGCCACGCCGAGCAGCGCATCCTGCACCCGCGGATTGTGCACGTTGAGCTGGGGTTGCTCCTTCAGGAAGGTATGCATGTAATACTGCCGCCGCCGCGCGTCCCAGGTCCAGGCCGGGCCGCCGAAGACCGATTGCCAGTTGTTCGGCGGCGTTCCGTCCGGCCTGGGGTCGGCCCAGACGTACCAGTCGGCCTTGTCGCCCTCCTCGCCCGTGCGGCTCTCGGCGAACCAGGGGTGGAGGTCGGAGGTATGGGCAAAGACCTGATCGACGATCACCTTGAGGCCCAGCGCATGGGCCCGTTCGACCAGTGCGTCGAAATCGGCGAGCGTCCCGAAGATCGGATCGACGTCGCAATAGTCGGACACGTCGTAGCCGAAGTCCCGCATCGGGGAGGTGAAGAACGGCGATATCCAGATCGCATCGACTCCGAGCGAGGCGACGTAGTCCAGCCGCCGGGTGATCCCGGCAAGATCGCCGATGCCGTCGCCGTCGGTGTCCTGGAAGCTGCGCGGATAGATCTGGTAGATCGCCGCGCCGCGCCACCAGGGGGCTTCATCTGTCGTGGTCATGTCGCGACGATAGCACGCCCTCGTGACAAATGTATGTTGCATCGCACAATCGGCTTGCCGGACCCGGCCGCTGTGGCTTAGCCATGGGGCTGGAGGCATGAGGAAAGGAGTCGCGGCAGGCGGCTCCGGAGAGGAGCGACCGACGAGAATTCGGCCTGGATCGGCGCGCCGGCCGGGCCTGTGACAGGAAGTGGAGCTTCACCTTGGCCGCCAATCCCACAAGCGAGACCGCGACCGGCCCCGTCGGCCTTGATGCCCGGATCATCGACGTCCTGCGCCACCGCGTCGGCAAGGACGAACGCGCCGCCAAGCCGCATGACTGGTACACCGCCGCGGTCCTGGCCTTGCGCGACGAGGTGATCGATCGCTGGATGGAATCGACCCGCAAGACCTACGCGGAGAGCGGCAAGCGGGTCTATTATCTCAGCCTCGAGTTCCTGATCGGCCGCCTGCTGCGCGATGCCCTGTCCAACATGGGCCTCACCCGCGCGATGGAGCAGGCCCTGCGCGCCAATGGGCTCGATCTCGCCGCGCTGGAGGAGATGGAGCCCGACGCCGCGCTCGGCAACGGCGGCCTCGGCCGGCTCGCGGCCTGCTTCATGGAAAGCCTCGCCAGCCTCGACATCCCGGCCTATGGCTACGGCATCCGCTATGTGAACGGCATGTTCCGCCAGCGTATCGACGATGGCTGGCAGGTCGAGCTGCCGGAAACCTGGCTGGCCCACGGCAACCCTTGGGAATTCGACCGCCGCGAGAGCGCCTACCGCATCGGCTTCGGGGGCGAGGTCGCGGTCGGGAGCGCCAAGGACGATGGCGGCGTGGTCTGGAAGCCGGCCGAGGAGATCGAGGCGTCGGCGGTCGACACCCCGGTCGTCGGCTGGCGCGGCAGGCGGGTGAACACCCTGCGCCTGTGGACCGCCAGCGCCCTCGATCCGATCCGCCTCGACGCCTTCAACGCCGGCGACCACGTCGGCGCCCTGGAGAACGAGGTTCGGGCCGACAGCCTGGTGCGCGTGCTCTATCCGGCCGATTCCAATGCTGCGGGGCAGGAGCTGCGCCTTCGCCAGGAATACTTCTTCACCTCGGCCTCGATCCAGGACATCGTCCGCCGCCACGTCCAGTACAACGGCGACGTGCGCACCCTGCCGGACAAGGCGGCGATCCAGCTCAACGATACCCACCCCGCCGTCGCCGTGGCCGAACTGATGCGGCTCATGGTCGACGTCCACGGACTGGAGTTCGACGAGGCCTGGGACGTGACCCGCCGGACCATCGGCTATACCAACCATACCCTCCTGCCCGAGGCGCTCGAATCCTGGCCGCTGCCGTTGTTCGAGCGCCTGCTGCCCCGGCACATGCAGATCATCTACGCGATCAACAGCCGCGTCCTGCGCGAGGCGCGCAAGGCCGGGCTCGACGATGCGGCGATCGCGGCGATCTCGCTGATCGACGAAGGGGGCGAGCGGCGCGTGCGGATGGCCAACCTGGCCTTCGCGGGCGCGCATAGCGTCAACGGCGTGGCGGCGCTCCATACCGAGCTGATGAAGGGCACCGTGTTCAGGGACCTGCACCGGCTCTATCCCGACAGGATCAACAACAAGACCAACGGCGTTACCCCGCGGCGCTGGCTCCAGCAGTGCAATCCGGGGCTGACCTCGGTCATCAGGGATGCGATCGGCCCGGCCTTCCTCGACGACACGGCAAGGCTCGCCGACCTGAACGCGCTGGCCGGCGACGCCGCCCTGGGTGAGCGGATCGCCGAGGTGAAGCGGGCCAACAAGGTCGCGCTCGCCGCGCATATCAAGGAGCTGACCGGGGTCCGGCTCGATCCCGACGCCCTGTTCGACGTCCAGATCAAGCGCATCCACGAATACAAGCGGCAACTGCTCAACCTGATCGAGACCGTTGCGCTCTACGACCAGATCCGCAGCCATCCGGAGCGCGACTGGGTGCCGCGGGTGAAGATCTTCGGCGGCAAGGCGGCTTCGAGCTACCACAACGCCAAGCTGATCATCAAGCTCGCCAACGACATCGCCCGGCGGGTCAATTCCGATCCCTCGGTCGGCGGCCTGCTCAAGGTCGTGTTCGTGCCGAACTACAACGTCTCCCTGGCCGAGCGGATCATCCCGGCGGCCGACCTCTCGGAGCAGATCTCGACCGCGGGCATGGAGGCCTCGGGCACCGGGAACATGAAGTTCGCGCTGAACGGCGCCCTGACGATCGGCACGCTCGACGGGGCCAACATCGAGATCAAGGAGCACGTCGGCGACGACAACATCTTCATCTTCGGCCTGACCGCGGAAGAAGTCGCCGAAAAGCGCGCGAACGGCTACAACCCCCGTGAATTGATCGAGGAGTCGCGGGAATTGAGCCAGGCGCTGCATTCGATCGCCTCGGGCGTCTTCTCCCCCGACGATCCGCAGCGCTATGCGGCGCTGATGGGCGGGATCTACGACCATGACTGGTTCATGGTCGCCGCCGACTTCGATGCCTATGCGGCCGCCCAGCGAGAGGTGGACCGGCGCTGGGAAGACCAGCCCGCCTGGCGCGCCGAGGCCATCCGGAACATCGCGAATGTCGGCTGGTTCTCTTCCGACCGGACCATCGGCGAATATGCCAGGGACATCTG
>CALLNA010000272.1 GCA_938005655.1 uncultured Novosphingobium sp. | reverse complement strand
TCCAGCGTGCGCGGATCGAACAGAGCCTGGACCGGCTTGTGGTTCTCGTCCTCGCCATAGACCTCGTAGCAGCCGTGCTCGACCTCCATCTTGCGGATCCACCAGCCGGCGTGGTGGAGCTGGCTCTGGAGCCGGGTCGCCGGCTGGCGCTCCTTGCGCGGCACGTTGCAGGTGACGTCCCCGGCCTGGGCGGGGGTCGCGGCGGCGGCAAGGCCGGTCGCCAGGAGCAGCGCGGCGCAGATCGACGATTTGAGGGCAGGGGTCATGTGCGGGGTCCTTTCGGCGTCAGGTGGCCACCCAGCGGCGCAGCAGGTTGTGATAGACCGCCTGGAGGTTGGGCAGTTCGTCGTGGTCGGGGCCAAGCTCGGCGGTGAGGCGCTGGATCGTCTGGTCGAGCTCGAACAGCAGGGTCCGCTCGCCGAGGTCCTGGACCAGGCTCTCGATCCAGAAGAACGAGGCGAAGCGCGTGCCGCGCGTCACGGGCGTGACGCGGTGCAGGCTGTTGGCGGGATAGAGCACGGCGTCGCCCGCGGCCAGCTTCACCGCCTGGGCGCCGAAGTTGCCCTCCACCTCCAGCTCGCCGCCGTCGTAGTCGGCGGGGTCGGTCAGGAAGACGGTGATCGACAGGTCGGTGCGGACCATCTCGCCAGAGCGCGCCGCGCGCATCAGCGCGGCGTCGACATGGGCGCCGTAGGTCTCGCCCTCGCCATAGCGGTTGAAGCGCGGCGGATAGATCTTGCGGGGCAGGGCGGCCGAGATGAACAGCGGGTTGACCCAGAGCTGCTGGATGATCCGCTCGCCCAGGCTGAGCGCGGGCTCGGCCCCGTCCTTGAGCTGATGGTTGACCTTGCGCGCGCGCCCGGCGCCGCGCACCGTCCCGGCGCCGTCCTCCCAGGCCGCGCGATCGAGCTCGGCGCGGATCTCGGCCACGTCCCCGGCGCTGAGCGCGTTCTCGATCACGACCATCATGGCTTTGCGTCTTTCCTTAGTTGAGTGCGATTCGCAATAGCGATGGCCCGAGCATTTCTGCCCGGGCCATGCTTTGCGTCAGATCAAAGGAAGGATCAGAAGCTGGCGCTGATGGTCCCCACGATCTGGCGGCCGTCACCCTTGTAGAGGAAGAACCCGGCGCGGTAGGCCGCGAGGTAGTATTCCTTGTTGAACAGGTTGTTGACGTTGAGCCGCAGGTCGATGTTGTGCGTCAGCTTGTACTCGGCCGAGAGGTCGGCGACCACATAGGACGGCACCGGCTGGCTGTAGGTGAAGTACCCGGGCGAGGTGTACGAATAGACCGCCGCCGTATCCGGCTGGCCGCCGTAGCGTTCGCTCTTGTACTTCATTGCCGCGCCGACCGCGAGCTTGTCGGTGAGCTGGTAGCGGGTCATGAATTCCGCCGAGACGTTGGCGAAGTTCGCCAGCGTCTTGCCTACGTTTGTCGCGCCCAGCGCCAGCTGCGCCGCGCTGATGCCCGAGTCAGCCGATTCCAGGATCTTGGCGCGCATGACCGTGAAGCCGCCCTGGACCGACCACTTGTCGGTGATGTTGCCCGCGACGCTGAACTCGAAGCCCTGGACGCGCAGCTTGCCGGTGTTGAAGGTGCCGAAGGTGTTGTAGTCGGCGCCTTCCATGACGTCGGACTTGACCGTGCGGAACAGCGAGGCGGTCAGCAGCAGCTTCTCGTTCAGGATGTTCCACTTGGTGCCGATCTCGTAGTTCCACGAGCGTTCCGGCTTGGCGATGCCGTAGAGGAAGCCGCCGTAGCCGGCGCCGTTCGTGTCGGACTCGCCGCCGTTGATGTCCGCTGCCGTCGAAACGGTCGCATAGATCATGCCGCCATGACCGACCTTGTAGGTCAGCCCGAGGTGGCCGTTCCACAGCGTGTCGGTGTAGTTGAAGTAATTCACGCCCGTCGGTGCGCCGGAAATCTGCGTCCCGGCGCCGGTCAGTGTGTTGAAGGAAGCGACGTCGAAGCGATAGTGGTCAAGCCGGACGCCGGCGAAAGCCGTGAGCTTCGAGCTGAGGTCGACGGTATCCATGAGATAGCCGGAGATCGTCTCGATCTGCCATTTGCGTGCGGCATAGGGAGTGCGGGTCCAGGTCCGGCCGGTCAGGTTTTCCAGATTGGGCACGGCGTTGCCGCTGGCGTCGGTGATGCAGAATGCGTTGTTCGCGCCGCCGAGTGTGCTCGGGCAGTTGTAGGTGCCAGTCTGCGTATAGATGAATGCGCTGGTGGTCGTATTCGCCGAGCCGTTGGTGCCTTGGACCTTATGGTTGGTGTACTCGACGCCGAGGATGAACTGGTGCTTGGCGCCGAACAGGTTGACGTCGGCGGACAGGTTCGTCTGGTTGGCGATGTAGCTGACGTCCTGCCAGCCGGTGTGGCCGCTGTCGATCGTGCCCGTCTGGTAGGAGCCCGTAGCCGTGGGGACGACACGCGAGGCGCTGCCGGCGAAGGCATAGGCATTGTAGGTCTTGCCGTAGCGGAACGAGTTCGAGAGCCGCACGTCGGGCGAAATCTCGTACTTGATCCGGGCGGTATAGGTGTCGACGTCCGAGTTCTGGAAGTCGTTCTTCTGCGAATACGACGGCAGTAGCGGCGAGACCGGCGCGCGCGATGTGCCGGTGCCGACCAGGAAGCTGCCGATGTCCGGCTTGTCGCGGGCGCGCATCCCATAATAGTCGAGGATGATCTTCAGGTTGTCGGTCGGCGCGAACAAGGCCGAGACCGCCGCGCCGTAGCGCTTGCGCGCGGATGGACTGCGGTAGGGGATGTCGCCGTCGGTGTAGAGCCCGTTGACGCGAACCGCGAAGGTGTTGCCCAGGGCATAGTTCACGTCGGCGGTCGCGCGGATGTAGTTATCCGAGCCATAGCCGACCGAGGCCTTGGCGAAGTTGTAGTCGGTGGTCGCCGCCTTGGTGATCGCGTTGATCGCGCCGCCCGAGGCGCCGCGACCGGCGAAGCTCGAGTTCGGACCCTTGGTGATCTCGAGCTGTTCGATGGCGAAGCTCTCGCGGGTGGTCATGCCGGGGTCGCGCAGGCCGTCGACGAAGACGTCGGAGCGCACGTCCTGGCCGCGGATCACGTAGCGGTCGCCGAAGGCGTTGCCGTTCTCGCCGGTGCCGACGGTCACGCCGGGCTGGGCGTCGAGGATGCGGGTGAGGTCGGTGTAGCCCGACTGCTCGATCTGGGCGCGGGTCAGGACGGTGATGTTCTGCGGCGTCTCGGCGATCGGGCGGCTATGGCGCTCGTCGCCCGAGGTGCGGGCCTTGAACGGCACGCCGAGCTGGGCGTTGGGGTTCGGGTCGATCGCCGTGTCCGTGACCGTCACGGTGGCGAGCGGGGCCTGTTCGGCCTCCTGCGCCTGGGCGAAGGCCTGGGCGGGAACGAACATCGCGGCGGAGAGGCCGGCGAGGGCGGCCGCCTGGCGGGCGCGGCCCGAACCACGGCGCAGGCTGCGCGGCGCGATGACGGCGGATGGCTTGTCGGTCATTAGGAAACCCCCTGGATGAGATTGGTTTGCGAGTGATTCTCAAAAAAGCTGGCCGGCCGGTATTGCAAGTCGATTGCAGTAGCAAGGGGTGAAATGGTCTGTTTGGGCACGCCGGGCGGGCAGTGTGACAAAATGTCCTCGCTCTTGACCGATGCCGCCCGGTTCCGCCAAGGCCCGGCCCGAGCCCCGGAAATTCAAGCCCGGACATGCAAGGGAGCAGGCGATGAAGGCGACGATCTGGCACAACCCGGCTTGCGGCACCTCGCGCAAGACGCTGGCGATCCTCCAGGAGACGCCGGGCGTGGAGGTTGCGGTGGTCGAGTACTTGGTGAACCCGCCGAGCGCCGCCAAGCTCGCCCAGCTCTATCGTGACGCCGGGATCACGCCCCAACAGGGCCTGCGCCTGCGCGGCACCGATGCCGAGGAGCGCGGCCTGCCCCAGGCCGACGACGCCACCGTGCTCGCCGCGATGGCGGCCGAGCCGAAGCTCATCGAGCGACCGCTGGTCGAGACCGACAAGGGCGTCCGGCTGTGCCGCCCGCAGGACAAGGTCCACGAAATCCTCTGAGCGGCCGGCGATCGGGCGGAACCGAACCGATCGCGGTTGCATTGAGGACCTAAACCCGGCAAACGCGCCTCACCCTCGACCCAAGCATTGCAGAGTTTCCCCAAGGCATGACCAGCACAGAGGTTGCCCGCGAGGCCCTGCCGCACCGCTTGCGGCGCCGGATCATGCGCTTCCTGGGACCTTGGGGGGTGTTCTTCGAGGGATTCCTGGAGCACCCGGTGATGGTCGGCTCGATCATCCCGTCCTCGCGCTTCACGATCCGCAAGATGCTCGCCCGGGTGAACTGGGACGAGTGCAAGGTCTTCGTCGAATACGGCCCCGGCGTCGGCACCTTCTGCCGCCCGGTGCTGGAGCGGCTGCGGCGCGACGGGATGCTGATCGTGATCGACACCAACCCGCTCTATATCGACTACCTGCGCGCGACGATCAGCGACAGCCGCTTCGTCGCCGTGCATGGCTCGGCGGTGGACGTGGTCGACATCGTCCTCGGCCATGGCCACGACCATGCCGACTACGTGCTCTCGGGCCTGCCGTTCTCGACCCTGCCCGACGGGATCGGCCCGGCGATCGCCGCGCCGACCTACGACGTGCTGCGGCCCGGCGGCGCCTTCCTGGTCTATCAGTTCACCGCCCGCGCGCGCGATTTCATGGCGCGGCATTTCCGGCGGATCGACGAGGGCTTCGAGCTGCTCAACATCCTTCCCTGCTTCCTGTTCTGGGGCTGGAAGGAGGTCTCGGCGGATTTTTCGCAGCCGAACGCCTGACCGGGCTGCCCGATCAGTCGAACGTGCTCCGCAGCTCGCCGCGCGACGGGCCGGCGAGCTGGCGGTGGATCGCGGCGAGCGAGGTGAACAGGTAGAGCGTGAACACCGCGCCGAGCGCCGACGAGACGATCGCCACCGCGATCTTCCCGCCCGTCGCGCCCAGGATCAGGGCGAAGACGATCCCCAGCAATGAGGCGACGACGCCGACGATCACCGCGTAGGCCAGCAGCAACAGCAGCAGGAACAGCACGATCCGGCCGACGTTGCCGCGGGTCAGCGCCCAGCTCCGCTGGAGCGCGGCGACCGGCTTGCGCAGGCCCTCGACGGCGATGATCGGCATCACCAGGATCACCCGCAGCGAAACGTAGAGCAGGCCGGCGAAGGCGACCGCGGCGGCCACCCCCGCCACGGCCTGGGCGCCGCTGGCGACGCCGAGCCCGACCACCAGGCTCGCGGCCAGGCTTCCGGCCAGCCAGACCAGGATCATCGCCGCGAAAAAGGCCAGCGTGTCGACCGCGCCCTTGCCGATGGCGTTGCCTACGGTCGGCCGGCCCGTCCCGGCATAGAGCCGCAGGATCGCCATCGCGCCGACGATCTGGGCCACGGTCACGGCCAGCATGAAGGGAAACGATTCGCGGTAGAATTTCTCGATGAAGACCATCGCCTGCTCCGGCGTCATCGCGCCCTGCACGGCGGGCGGCTGCGGATAGAGCAGGGCGAAGGCCAGGCTGGGCAGGAAGAAGAACACCCCGGCGATCGCCAGCAGCGCCTCGCGGTTGCCCAGGATCGCCGCATGGGCGTTCTGCCAGGCGCGGTTCGTATCGAGTTTCACGTTCACGGTCATGGGCCACTTGATAACCGCAGCGATTGCCGCCACGCAACGCGCGATGACCATTGGCCTTCCGCCCGATATCGAATTGCGCCAGGACGTGGCCCCGGTGCCCTATCGCGCGGCGCTGGAGGAGATGGCCGCGCGCAATACGGTGATTGCCGCCGGAGAGGCGCGTGAGCTGATCTGGCTGCTGGAGCACCCGCCGGTCTATACTGCCGGGACCAGCGCCGCCCGGGCCGAGCTGCTCGATCCCCGGTTCGAGGTGGTCGAGGCCGGGCGCGGCGGGCGCTATACCTACCACGGGCCGGGCCAGCGTATCGGCTACGTCCTGCTCGACCTGCGCAAGCGCGCCCGCGACGCGCGCGGCTTCGTCCATGCGCTCGAAGGCTGGGTGATCGCCGCCCTGGCCGACTTCGGCGTCGAATCCTGGCGCAGCGAGGGCCGCATCGGCATCTGGACCCGCGACGTCGACGGGCGCGAGGCCAAGATCGGCGCCATCGGCGTGCGCATCCGCCGCTGGGTGACGATGCACGGCTTCGCGGTCAACCTCTCGCCCGACCTGTCGCATTTCGGGGGCATCGTGCCCTGCGGGATCGAGGAATTCGGCGTGACCAGCCTCCAGCGCCTCGGGATAGAGGTTGATCCGACGGCCTGGGATCGGGCATTGCTCGCGCGCGCCGGAGAGTTTCTGGCCATGCTCGACCGGCCCTGTCCCCCGGCCGAGCCTGCGGGAGAGCCTGCTCGATGACGTCGATCCTTCGCCTGACCGCGCTTGTCGCCCTGCCGCTGGCCCTCGCCGCCTGCGGCAGCAATGAGAAGAAGGCCAAGGACCAGCGCACCGCGGCGGGCGAGATCCTGCCCGGCTCGATCAGCGATTCGATGCTGCCCTACGACACGGTGCGCTCGCAGCCGCCGCTGGCTCCCAGGGAGACCGGCAAGCCCGGCGCCAAGGCTACCGGCGGTCCCGCTGCCGCCGCCCCCGCGAGCGATGCCGCGGCCCCGGCGGCGGACGCCCCCGCCGTCGACGAGGCGCCCGCCGCTGCGGCTTCCCCGGCCGGATAGCCGGATGGACGGCGCGGCGGAGCCTTCCGCCCCGGACAGGAACGATTGGAACTGGCTGCACCTCGCCGCGCTGCTCGGCGGCAACGTCGCGCTGGCCTTCGGCCCGCTGCTGGTGCGGCTCACCGATACCGGGCCGGTCGCCGCCGGGTTCTGGCGCCTGATCCTGGCCCTGCCGGTGCTGGTCTTGCTCGCGCTCGCCAACCGGCAGCCACTCTTGGGCTACCGGCGCTCGACCTGGCTGGCGATCGGCGGCGCGGCGCTGTTCTTCGCGCTCGACCTGGCGAGCTGGCATGTCGGTATCGGCACGACCCGGCTCGGCAATGCGACGCTGTTCGGCAATGCCGGCAGCCTGATCCTGATGGTCTGGGGCCTGCTGACCCTGCGCCGCGCGCCGAGCGGGCTCGAATGGCTGTCGCTGGGCGCGGCGGTGACGGGCGCGGGCATCCTGTTCGGCCGCTCGCTGGAGGTGTCGACCGCGACCCTGATCGGCGACCTGTTCTGCCTGCTCGCGGGCTTCCTCTATGCCTTCTACATTCTCCTCCTCCAGGCCGAGCGCGCCCGGATCGAGAGCTGGGCGCTGCTGTTCTGGTCGAGCCTGTTCGGCGCCCCGGTGCTCCTCGCCATCGCCCTGCTGCGCGGCGAGGCCATCCTGCCGCACCACTGGTGGCCGTTGCTGACCCTGACCCTGACCAGCCAGGTGATCGGCCAGGGCCTGCTGGTCTATGCGCTCAAGCACTTCCGCGCGCTGATCGTCGGCCTGGTCCTGCTGACCCAGCCGGCGGTCTCGATCCTCAACGGCTGGGTGTTCTTCCGCGAGGCGCTGACCGTGTGGGACGCCCTGGGCATGGTCCTCGTCGCCGGCGCCCTGGCCCTGGCGCGGGCGGGGGAGAAGGGCTAGCCGACCGCGCCTTGGCGCGCGCTGCCGTCTTTCAGGCGCGAAAGTCCCGCAGCTTGTCGAGCACGATCTGCCGATCGGCGTCGCTACGGACGAGCCGCCGGTTCGCGGCATGTCGGAACTCGAAATAGTCGAACTCGACCAGCCCGATGCCGTGCAGCGGCAGGATTTCCCGACGGTGGAGATCATAGCGGCGGCGTTGCTCGCCGCGCGGCACGCCGGAGCAGGTCAGGCGCCGGTCGAAGAAGCCGACCGCTTCCGAATGCTGGCGCTCGCGATATTCGATGACCAGGGCCAGATCGGGATACCAGGCGTCGACCGGCAGCATCCGTCCCCGGCCGCCTTGCGCCGTGGGATCGCCGCGCAGGAAGTCGAACTTGTGTTGCCGCACCGCCGTTCGGCCCAGTGTGGCGTCGCAAAGCGCGATCACATAGGCTTCGTCGCTGTTCGCGCGCGCCGCGCCCGTGGCGGGCTCGCGCGTAGGAAGTGCCGCCCGCTGCGGCTTTCCGTTCATCAGGCCATCGAGGACGCGCAGCAGGTCGCGATGTCGCGGCGATCCTTCCTCGACCGTCCAGGGTGCTCCGTGGATGTACCAGCCGAGCCGCGCATCGCGCAGCGCCTGCCGATAGCGCTTGGGGTCGAGCCCGTGCGCGCGGGCGATCTCCGCGGCGGTGACAAGCCTCACCGCGCCCCCAGGTCTCCCTTGCCGATCGTTCCGCTCGCCATCTCCAGCATCTTGTCGAGACTCTTCTTCGCGGCGAGGCGCAGGCCTTCCTCGATCTCGATGCGCGGCTGGAGGTCGCGGAGGGCGACGTAGAGCTTCTCCAGCGTGTTGAGCGCCATGTAGGGGCAGATGTTGCAGTTGCAGTTGCCGTCGGCCCCGGGGGCGCCGATGAACTGCTTGTCGGGCATGGCCAGGCTCATCTGGTGGATGATGTGCGGCTCGGTTGCGACGATCAGGGTGTCGCCGGGCATGGTCTTGGCGAACTGGAGGATGCCGCTGGTCGAGCCGACGTAGTCGGCATGGTCGACGATCGTCGGCGGGCATTCTGGATGCGCCGCGATCGGCGCGCCGGGGTGCTGGGCCTTGAGCTTGAGCAACTCGGTCTCCGAGAACGCCTCGTGGACGATGCAGACGCCGGGCCAGAGCAGCATCTCGCGGCCGAACTTGCGGGAAAGGTAGCCGCCGAGGTGCCGGTCGGGGCCGAAGATGATCTTCTGCTCGGGCGGGATCTGCTGGAGGATCGTCTCGGCGCTCGACGAGGTGACGATCACGTCCGACAGGGCCTTAACCTCGGTCGAGCAGTTGATATAGGTCAGGGCGATGTGATCGGGATGCGCCTCGCGGAAGGCCTTGAACTTCTCGGGCGGGCAGGAATCCTCGAGGCTGCATCCGGCGTCGAGGTCGGGCAGGACCACGATCTTCTCGGGGGAAAGGATCTTGGCGGTGTCGGCCATGAACTTGACCCCGCAGAAAGCGATCACCTCGGCGTCGGTCGCCGCCGCCTTGCGGCTCAGCTCCAGCGAATCCCCGACGAAATCGGCGAGGTCCTGCAATTCGGGCTTCTGGTAGTAGTGCGCCAGGATCACGGCCTTGCGCTCCTTGCGCAGGCGGTCGATCTCGGCGCGCAGGTCGAGCCCGGCGAGGCTGAGCGGTTGATCGGTCATGTCCAGCTTTTTCCCGCAAATATTGTTATGGGCCCCGATATGGGTTCTTTTCGCCCTAACCCAAGGGGGCGGCAGGGGCGAGCGGTTTTAGGGCTTCATCCCGCCTCGGGCAGGCGCCAGCGGTCGTCCTCGCTCCGGGCCAGCCCGCGCTTTTCGAGGTCGATCAGGTGGGCGAGGACCGAGCGCCCCGCCGCCGGCCAGAGCGCCCGGTCGACGCCCTGGTACATCCGCGGCACCATGTCCTCGATCCGCGCGATCCCTTCGCCGAGCAGGCGAAGGATCTGGCCCTCGCGCTGGCGGCGGTGGCCCATCATCCCGCGCACGAGCCGCTGCGGCCGGTCGACCTGCGGGCCGTGGGCGGGGTAGTAGACGCGGTCCTCGCGGTCGTGGAGCTTCTGGAGGCTTTCCATATAGGCGCTCATGTCGCCGTCGGGCGGGGCGATCACGCTGGTCGACCAGCCCATGACATGGTCGCCGGTGAACAGCGCGCCGCTGTCCTCCAGCGCGAAGCACAGGTGATTGGAGGTGTGTCCCGGGGTTGCCACGGCGGTCAGGGTCCAGTCGGGACCGGACAGGCTCTCCCCGTCGGTCAGGACGCGCTCCGGGGCATAGGTCTGGTCGAACGGCGCGTCGGAGCGCGGCCCGCTGTCGGAGATCGCCAGCGGCGCGCAGCCGATGACCGGCGCTCCGGTGAGCGCGCCGAGCGGCGCGGCGGCGGGCGAGTGGTCGCGGTGGGTATGGGTGCAGAGGATCGCGGCGACCCTCGCCTCGCCCACCGTGTGGAGCAGGGCGGCGATATGCTCGGGCTCGTCCGGGCCGGGATCGATCACCGCGACCGCGCCGCCCGCGCCGACGACGTAGCTCTGCGTCCCGGTGAAGGTGAAGGCGGAAGGATTCGCGGCCAGGACGCGGCGGACCAGCGGTTCGAGCTGCTCGGCCTTGCCGGTGGGCCAGGGCTTGGCGGGAAATTCCATAGCTTCCGCATATGGTGCCGTCCCCCGCCCGTGTCGAGCGAAGTCGAGGCACGTTTGCGCGATGTGTCTCGACTTCGCGCGACACGAACGGCAAACCACTGGTGCGGGAGGACCGATGGCCGACGATACCAAGATACTGGTGCCCAAGATACTGGTACTCGACGCGGGCACGACCTCGACCCGGGCGATGGTCTTTGCCGCGGACGGCCGGGTTCTCGCCGTGGCCCAGCGCGCGCTGGCCCAGTTCTATCCCGAGCCCGGCTGGGTCGAGCACGACGCGCAGGAGATCTGGGACGCGACGCTCGCCTGCGCCCGCGAGGCGGTCGAGCAGGCCGGTGGCGCGGGCGGGATCGCCTGCCTCGGCATCGCCAACCAGCGCGAGACCGTGGTCGCCTGGGACAAGGCCACCGGCGCGCCGCTCCACCGCGCGATCGTCTGGCAGGACCGCCGTACCGCCGACTTCTGCGACCGCCTGCGCGAGGCTGGGCGGGAGGGCGAGGTCCAGGGCAAGACCGGGCTGCTGCTCGATCCCTATTTCTCGGCCACCAAGATGCGCTGGATGCTCGACCACGTCCCCGCCGTGAGCGAGGCGGCCGGGGCCGGGCGGCTGGCCTTCGGCACGGTCGAATCCTGGCTGGTCCACAAGCTGACCGGCGGCGCCCACCTGACCGACGCGACCAATGCCAGCCGCACCAGCCTGCTTCCCCTCGACGGGGCGAGCTGGGGCCCGGCGCTGTGCGACCTGTTCGGCGTGCCCGCCGCCGCCCTGCCGGAAGTGACCGACTGCGCCGGCGCCTTCGGGACCACGCTGCCCGAGCTGCTCGGCCACGCCGTGCCGATCACCGGCCTGGCGGGCGACCAGCAGGCGGCGACGATCGGGCAGGGCTGTCTCTCCCCCGGCGACACCAAGGCGACCTTCGGGACCGGGGCCTTCGTCCTCGCCAACATGGGCGGGCGGGTGCCGTTCTCGCGCCACCGGCTGCTCGGCACGGTGCTGCACCAGCTCGGCGGCGAGCGCTGCTATGCGCTGGAAGGCTCGGTCTTCGTCGCGGGCAGCCTGATCCAGTGGCTGCGCGACAGCCTGGGCCTGATCGCCACGGCGGAGGAGACGGCGGGCCTCGCCGCCTCGGTGCCCGACAGCGGCGGGGTGATGATCGTGCCCGCGCTTTCCGGCCTCGGCGCGCCGCACTGGCGGCCCGAGGCGCGCGCCGCGATCACCGGGCTCAGCTTCGCCAGCGGCCGGGCGCAGATCGTCCGCGCCGCGCTGGAGGCGATGGCCATGCAGGCCCGCGACCTCGCCGAGGCCTTCGCCGCCGACGGCGCGGCCTGGCGCCGCCTCCGGATCGACGGCGGGATGAGCGCCAACGCCTGGATGGCGCAGGATCTGGCCGACATGCTCGACCTGCCCGTCGAGCGGCCGGACTTCGTCGAGACGACCGCGCTCGGCGCCGCCATGCTCGCCGGGCTGGGCGCGGGGCTGTTTCCCGACCTGCCGGCCGCGGCGCGGGCGATGCGCGGCAGTTTGCAGGTCTTCACCCCCGCCAGGGACGACGCCTGGCGTGCCGTGCGGCTCGGGCGCTGGCGCGAGGCGCTGGCGCGGGTCTAGGGCGGCCTTAAACCACCCGTAACGTCGTGCTCTTGAGCACGGCCGAGCTGGGACCGGCGGATATCGTGAACGCGCCCGGCTCGACCGTCCAGGCCATGTCGGCGTCCCAGAAGGCGAGGTCGTCGGGGTCGAGGCGGAAGGTCACGGTCTTGCGCTCGCCCGGCTCCAGCGTCACGCGGCGGAAGCCGCGCAGCTCCAGGATCGGCCGGGGAACGGAGCTTACCTCGTCGCGGATGTAGAGCTGGACCACCTCGTCGCCCGCACGCGAGCCGGTGTTGGCCACCTCCACCGTCACGTCCACGCCCTCGCGCCGGCCGATCTCGGCCTGGGCGAGGCGCGGCGCGGAAATTGCGAAGGTCGTGTAGCTGAGGCCGTGGCCGAAGGGGAACAGCGCCTTGGGGCCGCCCTCGATATAGGCGTTGAGGTGGCTCGACGGCTGGGCGTCGTAGGCGACCGGCAGCTCGCCCACCGCGCGGGGGATCGACATCGGCAGCTTGCCGCCCGGATTGACCCGGCCGAACAGGATGTCGGCGAAGGCCGGGCCGCCTTCCTGGCCGAGATACCAGCCTTCGAACAGGGCGTTGGCCTTGTCCGCCAGCGCGCCGACCGCGAGCGGGCGGCCGTTGAGGAGCAGGGCGGCGATCGGCTTGCCCGTCGCCGCGATCGCCGCGACCAGTTGGTCCTGCATCTCCCACAGCGTCAGGCTCGAACGGTCGCCGGGAAGCTCGGGGCCGATGCCCTCGCGGGTCAGGGCGGGCACGTCGCCGAGGACCAGCAGCACGACGTCGCTGCGCTCGGCGAGCGCCACCGCCTCGGCGATCCGGGCGCGGTTCTCCGCCTCGGGCACGGCGGCGAGCGGCGAATAGCTGCGATGCCAGCCAAGCTCGTCGGGCGGAGTGATCCACACGCCGTCGGCATGGTCGACGGTGACGCCGGCCGGAGCGCGCTGGCGGATGCCGTCGAGGATGCCCACCGCGCGGTCGTTGGCGCCGGAATAGCCGCCGAACAGCGGCTCCTTGGCGTTCGGCCCGATCACCGCCAGCTTGAGCGGAGCCCCGGTGGCGAGCGGCACGAGCCCGTCGTTCTTGAGCAGGACTACGGCCTTCTCCGCCGCCAGCCGCGCCAGGCGGCTATGCTCGGCCGTCCGGGTCGCGGCGAGGGCGCGGCGCTCGTCGAGATAGGGGTTCTCGAACAATCCGGCCTCGAACTTCAGCGCCAGGATCTGGGAGACGGCGGCGTCGACCTGGGCCTCCGCGATCCGCCCCTCGCGGACGAGCCCGGCCAGCTCGCGATAGCTCGCGCCCTCGGGCAGGTCGGCGGCGATCCCTGCGTTCATCGCGAGGACGGCAGCGTCCCTGGCGCTGCCCGCGACGTGGTGCTGGCCGATCAGGTTGCCGATGCCGTCGTAGTCCGAGAAATAGACGCCCTTGAAGCCCAGGCGACGGCGGCCCGTCGCTTGCAGCAGGTCGACGTTGGCATGAGCGGGGACGCCCTGGACCTCGTTGTAGGAGGCCATGACGATCGCCGGATCGGCCGCCGCGATGACCTTTTGGAAGGGCACCAGGTACTTCGCGCGCAGGGTCCGCTCGCTCATGTCGGCGGGGGCAAGGTTGAGCCCGCCCTGGGGCGAGCCGTGGACGAAGTGCTTGAGCGTGGCGAAGACCCGCTCGGGGCCGAGCGGGCGCTGGCGGCCTTGCAGGCCCCAGACGGCGGCCACGCCCATCCGGGCGACGAGGAAGGGGTCCTCGCCGAAGAACTCCTCGACCCGGCCGAAGCGGGGGTCCCGGGCGAGGTCGATGACCGGCGTCAGCGCGATCTGCGCTCCGCGCACCCGCGCCTCGCGCGCGGCGACGGTGAAGACCTGCTCGACCAGCCCGGGGTCCCAGGTGCTGCCGAGCGCCGGCGGGATCGGGAAGATCGTCGCGTCCCCGGCGAGCAATCCATGGGCAAGCTCGTCGTGGCCCAGCGCCGGGATGCCGAGGCGGGTCCGGGTGACGAGGAACTTCTGGAGCGCGTTGAACTGCCGCACCGCGTCGGGGATCGTGCGGAACGGCCGGGTGTCCCATTCCTTGAAGCCGCGGATGTCGGACGGACGGGCGATCTGGCCGATCCCGTTGCCGATCGCCTTCCGCGCGCGCGCCTCGGAGAACGCGCCCCTGGCGTCGAGGTAGTCGATCTTGGTCGCCCACATGCAGCGCAGTTGCGCGACCTTCTCGTCCAGCGTCGTCCGCCCGACGAGGTCGCGGACCCGCGCCGCGACCGGCGCCGAGGCGTCCTTGTAGGAGGGGCGCGCCTCGGCGAAGGCGGCGGCCGGCGTCGCCAGGCCGGCGGCCGAGGCCGCCAGGGCCTGGCGACGGGTGAGCGACAGTTTCATCCCGAAATCTCCCCTGGACGGCGCGAGCGCCTTTCGATGGGTAGCGCTAACAGGCGTGGCGGGGCAAGTGCCGCCGCGGGGCAGGGCGGTGCGGTCCTAGGCGACCGCCCGGACCGGCTCCTCGCCGTTGAGGGTGAAGCGGTGGAGCTGGCGGCCGCTTTCCTCGGGGAAGGGCAGGACGCGGTGCATCGTGCCGGTGTTGTCCCAGATCAGCAGGTCGCCCATCCGCCAGGTGTGGCGATAGACGTATTGCGGCTGGGTCGCGTGGCGCATCAGCCGTTGCAGCAGGTCGTGGCTCTCCGCGGCGTGCATCCCCTTGATATGCGAGCCTGAGGTGCTCAGCACCAGCGACTTGCGGCCCGACTTGTGCTGCCAGACGAGCGGGTGCTCGCGGTTGGGGTAGGAGCACCACAGGGCGAACTCCTCGGGGCTGCAATCGCGCTTGCCCGGGAACAGGGCGGCCTGCATCGTGTG
>CALLNA010000271.1 GCA_938005655.1 uncultured Novosphingobium sp. | reverse complement strand
GAGGAGCCGGCGAACTTGGAGCTGTCGACGAGCAGGACCACTTCCTCCGCCCGATCGATCAGGCGGCGCTGGGCGGCGACGAGGATCACGTCCTGCTGCATGACCCCCTGCGGTCCCACGGCCGCCGCGCCCATGAACAGCTTGGGGGCGTGGAAGCGCGGCATCGAATCCTCGCCGGCGGGAGCGAGGATGATGTTCTGCTCGCGGAACAGGGCGCCCGAGGGCACGAGGATCCGCGTTCCCGCCTGGGGCAGCAGGGCGTTCACGATGTGCAGCGAATTGGTCAGGACCTGGAGGTCGAGCCCGGCGAGGTGCGGGCACATCTGGAGCGTGGTGGTCCCGCCGTCGATCATCACCCCCTCGCCCGGCTCGCACAGCGCGGCGGCGGCGCGGCCGATCGCCTGCTTCTGGGCGAGGTGCTGGGTGATCGCCTCGTCGAAGGGGGTGCCGGCAAGCTGGAAGGCGGGCTCCGGCGCGGAGGCGGTCGCCGCCGCCGCGGCGAGCTTGGCCCCGCCGTGGACCCGCACGATCCGGCCGCCTTCCTCCAGCCGCGTCAGGTCGCGGCGGATCGTCGCGGGGGAGGCGTCGAGCCGGGTCTCCAGCTCGCGATAGCTGACGAAGCCGGTGCCGCGCAGGGCGTCGAGGATCACCGCTTCCCGTTCCGCCGCGTGCATCCGTCCGGTTTCCAATCCCTTTTTACCCAATTCGCTCAGGCCGTCCGCCCGCGCGCGTTATGGCGATCCTCCGCCGCAAAATCCACTGCGGCGACGATCATGCCTCCGCCAATATCGTGCGATCGATCTCGGCAACCGAGCGGACGCCGGTCAGCGACAGGGCGACCCGCATCTCCGCCTCGATCAGGCCGAGCATCTGGCGCACCCCGGCCTCGCCCCGCGCGGCGAGGGCATAGGCCCAGGCCCGCCCGAGCAGCACGCCCTTGGCGCCCAGCGCCAGCAGCCGCACCACGTCGAGCCCGGAGCGGACCCCGCCGTCGGCCAGCACGGTCAGCCGGTCGCCCACCGCCTCGGCGATCGGCGGCAGGGCGCGCGCGGTCGAGAGCACGCCGTCGAGCTGGCGGCCGCCATGGTTGGAGACGACGATCCCGTCCGCCCCCAGCTCCGCCGCCCGGCGCGCGTCCTCGGGGTCGAGCACGCCCTTGATGATCAGCGGCCCGGTCCATTCCGAGCGGATGAAGTCGAGGTCGCGCCAGCCGATCGAGGGATCGAAATTGTTCCGCATCCAGGCGAAGAAGTCCTCGATCCCGGTGCGTCCCTGGAGCACCGGGGCGACGTTGCCGAGGGCGTGGGGCCGGCCCCGCAGGCCGACGTCCCAGGCCCAGGCCGGTCGCATGGCCGCCTGGGCGAAGCGCCACAGCGCGCCCTTCATGCCCGGCGCTCCGGCGAGGCCCGTGCGGTAATCGCGGTAGCGGCTGCCCGGCACCGGCATGTCGACGGTGAAGACCAGCGCCGAGCATTGCGCCGCCGCGGCCTGGGCCAGCAGGTCGCGCATGAAGCCGCGGTCGCGGATCATGTAGAGCTGGAACCATAACGGCCGGCGCGCCGCCCGCGCCACCTCGTCGAGGGCGCAGGCCGAGACGGTCGAGAGGGTGAAGGGAATGCCCGCGGCCTCGGCGGCGCGCACCGCCTGGCACTCGCCGCGCCGCGCGTTGAGCCCGGCGAGGCCGATCGGCGCGAGCGCGACCGGCAGGGCGAGCTTCTGCCCGAACAGCTCGGTCGAGAGATCGAGCGCCGAGACGTCGCGCAGCACCCGCTGGCGCAGGGCGATCTCGGACAGCTCGGCCACGTTCTTGCGCAGCGTGACCTCGGCATAGGAGCCGCCGTCCATGTATTCGAACAGGAAGCGCGGCAGGCGGCGGCGGGCGGCCTCGCGGAAGTCGGCGATATTGGCGACGATCATAGGAAGACCTCGATATCGTCGAGCCATTCCGCGCGATAGGCGGCGAGGTCGCGGTCGAGCGGCTCGACGGGCAGGAGCGCCCGCTCGGGGGCGAGATCGGGGAGGAGCAGGCGCAGCGCGCCGAACGACACGTCGGCCTCGTCCGCGGCGGCGAAGACCCGGGTTCCGGGGCGCAATGTCGCCAAGGCGCGGACGAAGATCTCCGAGCGGGCGAAGCGGCCCTCGACCAGCAGGCGCTCCTTCGCGCCGATCAGGCCGAGCGAGGCATCGGCCATCAGCGCGGCGTAAAGCGCAGCGGCGGCGGCCTGGTCGGCGGGATCGGCCGGGCGGTCGATCCAGCGCCCGACCGCGCGCGGAAACGGCCCGCAGTCGGGCACCTGGTTCGGCAGGATCATGGCTCCGGCATGGAGCACGTCGGCGAGCCCTGCCGTACCCGTGTGGTCGATCCGTGCGCCGAGCAATTCCAGCTCGCGCCCGCCCATGAACCGCGCCGAGGGCACGGCCCGGCCGAAGGCGTCGACGTTGACCAGGCAGTCGCGGTCCTCGGGCAGCAGGGCCGTGTCGACCGGCTCCTGCGGCGAGCGCATGGCGATGAACCAGGTGCCGGTGGAGAGCACGGTCGCCTCGCGGCCGGCGATCTCGGGAAAGCCGCGCGCGGCGAGCAGGGCGGCGTTGGAATCGTGCAGTCCGGCATGGACCCGCACCCGGGGCGAGAGGCCGGTCCGCCGCGCCAGCTCGGGCCGCAGCGTACCGACCGCCTCCCCGGCGCGGGCGAGCGGGGCGAACCGCTCCGCCCAGCCGCGCCGCCGGGCGAGCGGGGAATAATCGCCCGCCTCGGGCGCCCAGAGGTCGCTGTGGCAGCCGAGGCTCGTCACCTCGCTGCGCGCCTCGCCCGAGAGCAGCCAGGCCCAGTATTGCGCGAGCGGCAGCAGCGTGGCCCCGTCGAGCAGCCCGCGCCCGTCGAGGTAGTGGAGCTGGCTGCCAAGGTTGAGCCCGCCGGGCAGCGCGGGCGAGCCGGTAACGGCGAAGGGATCGCGCTGGGCGCGGTATTCGGCGAGGATCGCGAGCGGGATCGGCCATTCGTAGTCGAGCGGGGCGAAGGCCAGGCCGCCGTCGGCGCGCAGGCCGACGAGCGCCGCGCCGTGGGCGACGGGGACGATCGCCTCGACCGGCGCCTCGACCGGATGGGCGGCGAAGCCCGCCAGCGTCTCGACGATCCACTCCCCCGTCGCGGCAAGATCGAGCGCGCGGTAGCCATCCGCGTCGACCGGCGCGTTGGCGCGGGTCTCGCAGGCCAGGCGGCGGCCGGCGGACGACCACAGCGAGACCTTGCTCAAGGTCTTGCCGACGTCGACGACGATGATCGAACCCCTGTCCACTGCGCCTCCCGGCCCCTGATCGTTAGTGATCGTTTTATAGCGAATACGATTGCCTAGCCGAAAGGGCAATGTTAAACGAGGGCTCATGAACATCCAGACCGCCGTTCGCCCCGCCATCCCCTTCGCCGTCCCCGCCAGCCGCTGGGACGACGCGGCCGCCGCCGCGATGAGCCCGGCCGAGCTGCTGCTCTATCGCTCGAACCTGCTGGGCTCGGACCTCACCGTCACCAATTTCGGCGGCGGCAACACCTCGGCCAAGCTGACCGAGGTCGATCCGCTCACCGGGGAGGCGGTCGAGGTGCTGTGGGTCAAGGGCTCGGGCGGCGACATCGGCTCGATGAAGCTCGACGGCTTCGCCACGCTCTACCAGCGCAAGTTGCTCGGGCTGGAGCAGCACTACGGCGGGCCGGACGACGACGACAAGATGGTCGGCTACCTGCCGCATTGCACCTTCAACCTCAACCCGCGCGCGGCCTCGATCGACACGCCGCTGCACTCGCTGCTGCCCTTCGCCCATGTCGACCACGTCCACCCCGACGCGATCATCGCACTCGCCGCCTCGGCCGGCGGCGAGGCGGCGACGCGCGAGATCTGGGGGGGGCGGATCGGCTGGCTGCCGTGGAAGCGGCCGGGCTACACCCTGGGCGTCCAGCTCCGCGACTACGTGGCGGCGAACCCCGGCCTCGAAGGGGTGATGCTGGCGGGTCACGGGATCATCTGCTGGGCCGACAGCGCCAAGGCCTGCTACGAGCACACGATCGGCCTGATCGCCGATGCGGCCTCCTACCTCAATTCGCGGCTTGCCGGGCAACCGGCATTCGGCGGCGCGGTCGTTTCCTCCTCTCCGGACCGTGCCGCCATCGCTGCCGACCTTATGCCTCGCCTGCGCGGTCTGATGACCGGCCAAAAACCAGGTTCGCGGCGTAAGGTCGGCCATTTCTCCGACGACGCCGAGACGCTGGAATTCGTCAACTCGGCCGACTTCGAGCGCCTGGCCGCGATCGGCACGTCCTGTCCCGACCACTTCCTGCGGACCAAGATCGCGCCGCTGACGCTCGATCCCGTGCGGTTGCAGGACGACGCCTACCTCGCGGAAAAGCTCACCGCCTACCGCGCGCTCTACGCAGCCTATTACGAGCGCTGCAAGCGAGCCAACTCGCCCGCCATGCGCGATCCCAACCCGGTCGTCGTCCTCGTGCCGGGCCTCGGGCGGATCACCTTCGCCACCGACAAGACCACGGCGCGCCTCGCCGGCGAGTTCTACGGCAACGCGATCAACGTGATGCGCGGCGCAGAAGCCATCGGCGGCTACATCGGCCTCGACGAGCAGGAGGCCTTCGACATCGAATACTGGCTGCTGGAGGAGGCCAAGCTCCAGCGGATGCCCGCGCCCAAGCCCCTCGTAGGCCGGATCGCCCTCGTCACCGGCGGGGCCGGCGGGATCGGCGCGGCCTCCGCGGCGCGGCTGATGGCCGACGGCGCCTGCGTCATGCTCGCCGACCGCGACGCGAACGCGGTCGAGGAGGTGCGCGCCGGCTTCGCCCAGCGCTTCGGCAAGGACGTGGTCCGCGCCGTGGTCTGCGACGTGACCGACGAGGCCCAGGTCGAGGCCGCCTTCGCCGCGACGGCGCGCGAGTTCGGCGGGCTCGACATCCTCGTCGCCAATGCCGGCATCGCCTCCTCCGCGCCGATCGAGGAGACCACGGTCGCGCTGTGGAACCGCAACTACAGCGTGCTCGCCGAAGGCTACTTCCTGACCAGCCGCGCGGCCTGGCCGCTGCTTCGGCGGATGAAGGACCAGGGCGGCAGCGCGGTGGTCTTCATCGGCTCGAAGAACGCGGTGGCGGCGGCGACCAACGCCAGCGCCTATGCCTCGGCCAAGGCGGCGGCGAACCACCTCGCCCGCTGCCTCGCCCTGGAAGGCGCGCCGGAAGGCATCCGGGTCAACGTCGTCAACCCCGACGCGGTCATCAAGGGCAGCCGCATCTGGGACGGCGACTGGCGCAAGGAGCGGGCCGGCGCCTACGGCATCGATTCCGGCCAGGAGCTGGAGGAGCACTACCGCAACCGCTCGATGCTGAAGCGCGACGTGCTGCCCGAGGACATCGCCGAGGCCGTCTGGTTCCTCGCCTCGGACGCCTCGGCCAAGTCGACCGGCAACATGATCAACGTCGACGCGGGGAACGCCCAGGCCTTCACCCGCTAGCCGGCCCACGGAGAGGACAAGACAAGACATGACTACGACCAAGACGATCATCCTCGCCGCCGCGGCGTGCCTGCTGGCGCCGGGCCTCCTCGCGGCCCAGCCCGCTGCCCAGCTCCCTGGCCCGCCTCCCTCCTCCCCGGCCGCCGCGCCGCGCGAGCCGGACGCGATCCCGCTCTATGGCGACAAGACGCCCGGCAGCGCGGCGAGCGAGGTCTGGAGCGCGGCCTCGGCGGGCGCCCCGACGATGGTCCGCAACGTCACCCGGCCGACCCTGACGCCGGTCCTGCCCGATCCGGCCAAGGCGACGGGCGCGGCCGTGATCGTCGCGCCGGGCGGGGCCTTCATGGCCCTGGCGATGGACCACGAGGGCTGGCAGGTGGCTCGCGCCCTCGCCGCGCGCGGGATCGCCGCCTTCGTCCTCAAGTACCGCCTGATCCAGACCCCGGCCGATCCGGCCGAGACGATGAAGTTCATGGGCGAGATGATGCGCAAGGAGATCGCCAATCCGATGGAAGGCGAGCTGATGCGCCGGACCCAGGCCCCCGCCGACGCCCGCGCCGCCCTGGCCATGGTCCGCGCCAACGCCCAGCGCTGGCACGTCGATCCGGCGCGCGTCGGGATCATCGGCTTCTCGGCCGGGGCGATGACCGCCCGCCGCGTCGGGCTCGATCCCGATCCCGCGGCGCGGCCCGCCTTCGTCGGCTACATCTACGGCCCGCAGGACGCGGAGACCGTGCCCGCCGACGCCCCGCCGCTGTTCGACGCCATCGCGCTCGACGACGCGCTGTTCCCGAACAAGGGCTTCCCCATCGCCCAGGCCTGGCTGGCCGCCCGGCGCCCGGTCGAGATCCACGGCTACCAGCGCGGCAACCACGGCTTCGGCCTCGGCCAGCCAGGCCAGACCACCGTACTGATGCTCGACGAGTTCGTCGCCTGGCTGTCGATGCAGGGCTTCCTGACCCGAAAGGATTCGAAGTGAACCTTCCCCTCTCCGGCGAGCTGATCGCCGAAGCCAATGCCCGCGACGTCGCCGCGCTTGAGGAAGACTACCACGCGCTAGGCCGCCAGCTCGAGCGCAAGGGCATCGCCATCGATGCGATCAAGGACCGGGTGGCCAGCTTCTCGGTCGCCGTGCCGTCCTGGGGCGCGGGGCGCGGCGGCACGCGCTTCGCCAAGTTCCCGATCCCCGGCGAGCCGACCAACGTCCACGAGAAGCTGGAGGACTGCGCCGTCATCCAGCAGTTGAGCCGCGTCACCCCGCGCGTCTCGCCGCACTTTCCCTGGGACAAGGTGAGCGACTACGCCGCCCTGCGCGAGGAGGCCTCCGCGCTCGGCCTCGGCTTCGACGCGGTGAACTCCAACACCTTCCAGGACCAGCCCGGCCAGGCCCAGACCTACGCCACCGGCTCGCTCTCCTCGACCGTGGCGGCGACCCGCGCCCAGGCGGTCGAGCACAACATCGAATGCATCGAGATCGGTCGGCAGCTCGGCTCCAGGGACCTCACCGTCTGGGTCGGCGACGGGACCAACTTCCCCGGCCAGCAGGACCTCGCCCGCAGCCTCGACCGCTATCTGGAGGCGGCCGCCGAGGTCTATGACGCCCTGCCCGACGACTGGCGGATGCTGCTGGAGCACAAGATGTTCGAGCCGGCGTTCTATTCCACCGTGATCTCCGACTGGGGCAGCTCGATCCTCGCCGCGCAGGAGCTGGGGCCCAAGGCCAAGTGCCTGGTCGACCTCGGCCACCACGCGCCGAACGTGAACATCGAGCAGATCGTCGCCCGGCTGCACCGCTTCGGCAAGCTCGGCGGGTTCCACTTCAACGACAGCAAGTATGGCGACGACGACCTCGATTCCGGCTCGATCAACCCGCACCAGTTGTTCCTGGTGTTCAACGAGCTGGTCGAGGCCGAGCTGAACCCCCGTGGCGATTTCCGCCCGAGCTACATGATCGACCAGTCGCACAACGTGACCGACCCGATCGAATCCATGCTCTCCTCGGCCGAGGCGATCGCCGGCTCCTTCGCCAAGGCCCTGCTGGTCGACCGCGAGGCGCTGCACCTCGCGCAGGAGGCCAACGACACGATGATGGCCTTCCAGGCGCTGCGCCGGGCCTACAACGTCGACGTCGCCCCGATCCTCGCCAAGGCCCGCCTCGAAGCCGGCGGCGCGATCGACACCCTCGCCGCCTACCGCGCCAGCCGCTGGCGCGAGCGCAAGGCGCAGGAGCGCAAGGCCGTGGGACTGGGTGCGGGCATCGTCTAAGCCGAGCCGGAACACCGGAACAGGGGAGAGGATCATGGATCGGCGGGAACTGCTCAAGCAGGCTGGAGCACTGGGCGCGGCGCTGCCGTTCCTGGCGCCGGCAGCGGCGCTGGGCCAGACGAGCGAGGCCGCGATCCTCGCCACGGTTCATCCCGAGTTGCGGGACGTTGCCAAGCGCCTCATGCAAATGCTCGGCAACCAGCCGCTCAATCGCGCAACCCTGGCGCAGCAGCGCGCGGGCGCGGCGGGATACGGCGCCAAGCCATCGGCCGACGTGCCCTTCGAGAAGCGCATGGTCCCCGTCGGCCGGGGGCAGCCCGACGTGCCCGTCTATGTCATCAATGCGAAGCCGGGCGCGTCCCGGCCAGCGATCCTGCACACGCACGGCGGGGGTTTCGTCACCGGGAGCGCCGAAAGCGCCGTCGCCAGCTTGCACGCGCTCTGCAAGGAGCTGGACTGCGTGGCCGTGTCGGTCGAATACCGGCTCGCGCCCCAAACCACC
>CALLNA010000270.1 GCA_938005655.1 uncultured Novosphingobium sp. | reverse complement strand
TCACCGCAGCGGTCTCGGTAGGCGACAAGGGCCAGCAGCTCCTCCTCCTGCGCAACGCGCCCGACATCACCCAGGCGGTGCGCGATGCGCGGCAGAACCTGGCGATCGTGGTCGCGACCGCGCTGATCGTCTCGATCCAGCTCTCGCTGTTCCTCGCCCGGACCATCGTCAAGCCGCTGCGCCTGCTGGTCCGCGCGGCAGTGCGGGTGCGGCTGGGCCGCGACCGCGAGGTGGTCGTGCCCCGCCTGCCCGAGCGGCGCGACGAGATCGGCCTGCTCGCCCGCTCGATCTCCGACATGACCGCCGCCCTGCGCCAGCGGATCGACGCGGTGGAGAGTTTCGCCGCCGACGTCGCGCACGAGATCAAGAACCCGCTGGCGAGCCTGCGTAGCGCGCTCGAATCGCTGGAGAAGGTCAAGGACCCGGACCTCCACCGCCAGCTCATCGGCATCGCCGCCCACGACGTGCGGCGGATCGACCGCCTGGTCAGCGAGATCTCCGAGGCGAGCCGGATCGACGCCGAGCTCAGCCGCGCGACCTTCGAGCCGATCGACCTCGTCGCCCTGGTCCGCGCCCTCGCCCTCGCCCGCGACGAGCGCGGCGAGAACGGCGGGCACCGGATCGAGGTCGCGCATTACGGCGATCCGCCGATCGTGCGGGTGATCGAGAACCTGCTCGACAACGCCGTCTCGTTCTCGCCCGAGGGCGCGCCGATCGAGGTCGAGATCTCGGGCTACGAGGGCCTGGTCGAGCTGGCCGTGTCCGACCACGGCCCCGGCATCGCGCCCGAGGTGCGGGAGAAGGTGTTCGAACGCTTCCACTCGCTGCGCCCGGCGGGCGAGGACTTCGGTAGCCACTCGGGGCTCGGTCTCGCCATCGCCCGGACCATCGTCGAGGCGCACGACGGGATGCTCTCGGTCCACGACCGGCTCGACGGCGGCCCCGGCGCGCGCCTGGTCGTCGCCCTGCCGGCGATGGACACGGCATGATCGCGCGGCAGGCGACAGCGGTCGCGATCGGCAACCGGGCCGTGCTGATCGAGGGCGAGCCGGCCGCGGGCAAGTCCGTCCTCGCCCTCGCCCTGATCGACCGCGGCGCGGAGCTGATCGGCGACGACGGGGTCCTGCTCGCCCCGGCCGGAAACCGCCTGCTCGCCCGGCCGCATCCCACCACGCGCGGCCTGATCGAGGTGCGCAACCTCGGCCTGCTGCGCTTCCCGGTCCGCGAGGAAGCGCCCGTGGCGCTGGTCCTGCGCCTCGACGAGGCCGCGCCGCGGTTCGTCGAGGAAGCCGAGCGGATCGAGATCGCCGGTCATGCCCTGCCGCTGATCCGTCTCTGGCCGGGCGGGACCATCCTCCCGCTCAAGGCCGAGCAGGCCCTGCTCCGCTACGGCCTGTTCCCTTCCTGAACGCCTGGCGCGAGCGCCCTTCCCTTTTCGGGACGGCGGGGGCAAAGCACGGCGGATGCCCGACGAGTCCCCCCAAGGCGCCCGCCAGCGCGTATTGCTCGTCACCGGCCTGCTCGGTGCCGGCAAGACCACGGCGCTGCGCGTGCTGGAGGACCTGGGGTGGGAGACGATCGACAACTTCCCGATCCGGATGCTCGAACGGCTGATCGACAGCCCGGCCGAGGCCGATCTGCGCGCGCCGCTCGCCATCGGCTTCGATTCGCGCACCCGCGGCTTCGACCCGCACCGGGTGATCGCCCGGGTCAAGAAGCTGTCCCAGCGCGACGACCTCCAGCTCACCACCCTGTTCCTCGACTGCGCCGGGACCGAGCTGGAGCGCCGCTACAACGAGACCCGGCGGCCCCATCCCCTGGCCGGCGACATGCCCGCCGCCTCGGGCATCGCCGCCGAGCGCGAGCTGCTGGAGCCGCTGCGGCGCTGGGCCGACGTGGTGATCTCCACCACCGACTTCTCGGCCAACGACCTCCAGCAGGCGATCCGCGAGCAGTTCGCGCCCGAGGGCGGCCCGGAAATGACCGTGACCGTCACCAGCTTCGGCTTCGCCCGCGGGATGCCGCCGCTGGCGGACCTCGTCTTCGACATGCGCTTCCTCGACAATCCGCACTGGGAGCCGGCGCTGAAGCCGCTCACCGGGCAGGACGCGGCGGTCGGCGACTACATCCGCCAGGACCCGACCTTCGCCGAGGCCTATGCCAAGATCCACGACCTCCTGCTCACCCTGCTCCCGCGCTACCGGGCGCAGGGCAAGGCCTATGTGACCATCGCCTTCGGCTGCACCGGCGGGCGGCATCGCTCGGTCTTCGTCGCCGAGCAGATCGCCGCAGCCTTGCGCGAGGCGGGATTTTCGCCCACATTGCTGCATCGCAACCTGGGATCACGCGCTGCCGATCTTGTCGAGGGGGGGCAATCGCGATGACCGCCAAAAGAAGCACCGGGATGCGTTCGCAGGAACTTCGGAGCGCGCCTCCCGCATGATCGGTATGATTCTGGTGACCCACGGCAAGCTTGCCGAGGAATTCGTCCACGCCATGCAGCACGTCGTCGGCCGGCAGGACGCGGTGGAAACCGTGTGCATCGGCCCCAACGACGACATGGAGCGCCGCCGCAAGGAGATCGCCGACGCGGTCCGCAAGGTCGATTCGGGCGAAGGCGTCATCGTCCTCACCGACCTGTTCGGCGGCACCCCGTCCAACCTCGCGATCTCGCTGATGAAGGCCGGCCACGTCGAGGTGATCGCGGGCATCAACCTGCCGATGCTGATCCGCCTGGCCAAGGCGCGCAACTCGATGTCGGTGCAGGACGCCGCCAAGGCCGCGCGCGACGCCGGGCGCAACTACATCACCATCGCCTCCGAATTCCTCGGGCAGGAGGCCTGATCCGGATGAGCGAAGCCAGCGAGACCGTCGAGATCGTCAACCAACGCGGCCTCCACGCGCGGGCCAGCGCCAAGTTCGTCAACGCCGTGGCCAAGCTGCCCGAGACCTGCCGCGTCACCGTCCACAAGGACGGCGCCGAGGCGGCGGGCGGCTCGATCCTCGGCCTGATGATGCTGGGCGCGGCCAAGGGCGATTCGATCCAGGTCGTCGTCAGCGGCGACGGCGCGGACACGGTGCTGTCCAAGCTGGTCGGCCTGGTGAAGGACGGCTTCGGCGAGGATTGAGGCGGTGCGCCGCGAGATCACCGGGTTCTCCAACCCCACCGTCAAGTTCCTCCGCTCATTGCGGGAGAAGAAGCACCGCAAGCAGGAAGGCAAGTTCCTCGCCGAGGGCCTGCGCCTGCTGACCGACGCGCGCGAGAGCGGCAGGCTGCCCGAGATCCTGGTCATGGCCGCCGGACGCGAGACCCATCCACTGCTGGCCGAGCTGGAACGGGCCGTCGCCGCGGCGGGCGGAGAGGTGATCGAGACCAGCGAGGACATCCTCGCCAAGATCACCGGCAAGGACAATCCGCAGGCCGTGGCCGGCGTCTTCACCGAGTTCGACACCGCGCTTTCTGCGCTCGACCGCAACGCCGCGCCGATCTGGCTGGTCGCCCAGGCGCTGCGCGATCCGGGCAACCTCGGGACCATGCTGCGCACCGGCGACGCGGTCGGCGCGGGCGGGCTGATCCTGATCGACGACTGCGCCGATCCCTTCTCGGTCGAGGCGGTGCGCGCCAGCATGGGCGCGGTCTTCACGCAACGGATCGCCCAGGCGCGATGGGAGGAGTTCCTGCCCTGGCTGCGCGGCGGAGCGGGCCAGCTGGTCGCAGCCTCGCTACGCGATGCCCGGCCCTATCGCGGCGCGCCCTATGCAGCACCCTGCTTCATCCTGGTCGGCAACGAATCGCGCGGCCTGCCCGAAGCCTACGAGGACGCCTGCGACCTGCGCGTCACCATGCCGATGAAAGGCCGCGCCGACAGCCTCAACGCCGCCGTGGCGGGCGCGGTGCTGGCCTACGAGGTGCTGGCCGGGCTGGAGGGGCGGGGCTCCTGATTCGGCACGCCCTGCCCTCCGTTCGTGTCGAACGCAGTCGAGATGGCCGTGTCTCAGTTTGCATTTCGGCTTCCGGGTGGGAAGCTGGGTGAAGAGCCCATCATCACACATCTCGTCGCCCCGGACTTGATCCGGGGCCCCGCTTCTTCATGCGCGCCGCCGGAAGAGGAAGCGGGACCCCGGATCAAGTCCGGGGCGACGAAGGGATGGGAAGGTCTGCAATCGGGCCTGAAGCCGAAATGCGAACCGAGGCACTACCCGAGACACGGATGGGCGTGCCAGCGTGTTTCGATTTCGCTCGACACGAACGCCAGTTGAACAAGGGCCGACTCTCGCCGCGATCCCCAAAGGCTATTCCGCTGCCTCGACGGGCTCGTCGTTCGCGGCCTCGGCCAGGGGCAGCGCGGGGCTCTCGTTTGCCGCGCCGCGGGGCATGGCCTCGACCAGCGGGACCTCCTCGCTGATCTCGCGCTTGCCGATCTTGATGTGCTTCTCGGTCAGGCGGCGGGCGCGGCTCATCACGTTGCCTTCGTAGGTCCGGGCGAAGTCGTTGAAGCTGTTCACTGCGCGGCCGAGATGGGTGCCGGTCTTGATCAGGTCGTCCTGGGTCTTGGCCAGGCTGTCGTAGAGGTCGCTGGCGAGCTTGCCGATCTCGCGCGCTTCCTTGGCCAGGCCCTCCTGCTGCCAGACCTGGGCGATGGTCCGCGCGATGGCGACGAGGTTGGTCGGGCTGGCGAGTAGCACCCGGCGCTCGAAGGCAAAGTCCCACAGCCCCGAATCGTGGTCGAGCGCGGCGGCGATGAAGTGCTCGCCCGGCACGAACATCAGCACGTAATCGGGCGCGTTCTCGAACTGGCTGTGGTAGCTCTTGGCGCCGAGCGTCTGGATATGCGCCTTCATCGAAGCAGCATGCTGGTCGAGGAAGGCCTTGCGGCTCACCTCGTCCTCGCAGTCGAAGGCGTCCTGGTAGGCGTTGAGCGAGACCTTGGCGTCGATCACGAGCTGCTTGTTGCCGGGAATGCGGACGATCGCATCGGGCCGCAGCCGGCCGTCCTCGGTCTCGACGGAATGCTCGGTGACGAAGTCGGTATGCTCGGTCAGCCCGCACTGCTCGAGCACGTTCTTGAGCTGCTGTTCGCCCCAGCGGCCGCGCGCCTTGGGCGCGTTGCGCAGCGAGTTGCCGAGCCGCAGGGCCTCCTGCCGCACCGCCTCCTGTCCGGCGCGCAGCGCCTCGATCTGGCCGGTGAGCTGGCCGAAGGCGTCGACCCGCTTGGCCTCCAGCTCGGCGACCTGCCGCTTGTAGCTGTCGAGCGTGGCGCCGACCGGGGCCAGCAGGGTGTCGATCCGCGCGGCGCTGGCCTTCTCGCTCTCCTCGAAGCGGGCCTGGGCGCGGCGCAGGAAGGCCTCCTGCGCGCCTTCGAGGATCTTCGCCCCAGCCGCCTCGAACTGCTGCTTGAGCGCCTCCTGCGCCTCGATCAGCAGGCGCTTCTGCTCGCCGAAATGGGCGGCCTCGGCCTTGAGCGTGGCGAGCTGGGAGACGAGCCCGCCCTGCTCGGCCCGCAGGTCCGCCAGGCGCGCCTCCAGGGCCTCCGCCCGATTCGCCTTCTCGCTCGCCGCCGCCAGCTCGGTGATCGCGCGGCGAAACTTCTCCTCCAGCTCCCGCGCCTCGGCGTCGCGCGCCGCGAAGCGCTGCCGCAGGTCCGCCGCCGGCCGCGAGCCGAAGAACCAGCCGAGGGCCGCGCCGATCACCAGCGCGAGGAGGACGAAAAGGATCGCGGAACCAGTCATGCCGGGGAACATACATCGAACATCGGCTGTAGGAAAGCGCTCATCGCGCCGCCCCGGAACGCCGCTGTGGATTATCGGTTGGAGGAGCGGAAGGAGTCCGCCCCATGTCGATCCAGAAGATGATCTCCGAACATCCCGACGTCGTCCGCTCGGGCTACGTCAACGAGCCGCTCGGCGAGGCGGTCAAGCACGCAATGTACTGCGCCGCGATCTGCAATTCCTGCGCCGACGCCTGCCTCGCCGAGCCGATGGACATGCACCAGTGCATCCGGCTGTGCCTCGACTGCGCGGACGTCTGCACAGCGACCTACCGGATCGCGACGCGCCGCACCGGCGGCGACCGCGAGTTGATCCGCGCCCAACTCGCCGTCTGCATCAAGGCCTGCGAGCTGTGCGAGGCGGAATGCGCCCGGCACGACAATGCCCACTGCCGCCGCTGCGCGCAGATGTGCCGGGAATGCGCGGACGATTGCCGGGCGGCGCTGGAGACCTTGAACGAGGAAGCCCACGCGGCGGCCTGAGCACCGCGGGGTGCGGGCAGATCAGGCCGCCTTGCGCAGCTTTTCCAGCTTCTTCAAGGCCATCTGCCGCTTGAGCCGGCTCAGGTGGTCGATGAACAAAACGCCTTCGAGATGGTCCATCTCGTGCTGGAGGCAGGTGGCCATCAGGCCCTCCATCGCCTCCTCGTGGACCGCGCCGTCGATGTCCTGCCAGCGGGCGCGGATCGTCGCCGGGCGCTCAACCTCGGCGTAGATCTCGGGGACCGAGAGGCAGCCCTCGTTGTAGATCGAGTGCTCCTCCGAGGGATCGAGGATCTCCGGGTTGATGAACACCCGCGGCTCGCGCCTGACCGGGCGGTGGGTGTGCTCCTCGCCGCCGTGAGCGGTGCAGACCTCGGGCTCGGCCTCCTCGTCCTCGGGCTGGAGGTCGATCACCAGGACGCGCAGCGGCACGCCGACCTGGATCGCGGCGAGGCCGATGCCGGGGGCGTCGTACATCGTCTCGAACATGTCGGCGACGAGCGTCTTCAGCGCGTCGTCGAACTTTTCGACGGGCTTCGACACTACCTTGAGGCGGGGATCGGGGACTTCGAGGATTTCGCGGATAGCCATGCCCGCGAAATAGGGCCGCTCGCCCTTCCCCGCAAGCCATCTCCCCTTTGCCGGGTGGAAGCTGCGCCTGTCGGGCCCGCCCGCCATTCTACGCAATATGCCGTAGAACATTGCAAATTGACGGAAACGCGCTGGAAATGTTAAGGATTTAGTAACCATGTTTTAGGTGCGCCGCGCCAGTCGCGGCAGGTATCCGGGGGGTTACGACCTTGACTCAGGCCAGTTACACCAAGAGCACCGCGATCTATCCGGCCGATCGGGCCTGGGACCGGGAGGGCAAGGGCAGCCCGCATGTCGGCGTCCTCGTCGGCGGCCCCGGCGCGCGGGCGCAGCACGTCGAATACTCGATCGTCTTCTACCTGTTCCAGGGCGCGGGCGGGATCGCCGGCATCTGGTGGGCGCTGACCCGGCCGACGAGCTGGGTCGAATGGTCGGCCTTCATCACCGGCTACCTGCTGATCAACTTCGGCGTCGGCGTCGGCTATCATCGCTACTTCACCCACCGCTCGTTCGAGACCCACCGCTGGATGCAGGTGATCCTGGCAACCTGCGGGCAGATGGCCTCGATGGGCTCGATCATCAACTGGGTGGCCGACCCCCGCCGCCACCACGCCTTCGCCAACGTCAAGGGCGATCCCTACGGGCCGAAGATCGACGGCTACGGCCGTCCGCAGTCGGGGTTCAAGGCCTGGGCGATGTCGCACCTCGGCTGGCTGCACGACAACACCTATTCGGACTGGTCCATCTACGCCAAGGGCATCGCCGACGATCCCTACCTGCTGTTCCTCCATCGCACCCGCTATTTCTGGGCGGTCTTCTCGATGGTCATCCTGCCCGCGGCCTGGGCGATGATCTTCGGCGGGCCGGAGCACGTGATCCCGACCATCCTGATCGGCGGCTGCCTGCGCTGCTTCCTGTTCTCCAACAGCGTCGCGGCCAACAACAGCCTGGCCCACAAGTGGGGCTATCGCCTGTTCGACGAAAGCAGCGGGGCGACCAACAACTGGTTCTGCGCGATCATCTCGCTCGGTGACGGCTGGCACAACGCCCACCACGCGGGGCCGCGCATCGCCAGCAACAAGGTCAAGTGGTGGGAGTTCGACTTCAACGGCTCGACCATCCACCTCATGGAGGCGCTCGGCCTCGCCTGGGACGTGCAGAAGCGCCCCAAGCTCGACGCCGAGAAGCGGACCCGGCACATGCGCCACCTGGTCCCCGCCGTCGCGACCACGGGCGGCGAATACCTGGTCGAGCCGCCGACGGCAGGCGGGACGGGCAGCATCATGTTCGGCAAGGACGCCCCGGCCGAAACGCACGTCGCGCCGGCAAGCGAGACGGAAGCCGAGAAGGCCAAGGTCGACTAAAAAGGGGAGCTTCCTCGCCTCTTCCAAGGCCGTCATGCTGAACGTGTTTCAGCATGACGAGATGGATAGCTAGCCTGAGCGACGCTCCCTGCTCGCGGCCTACAGCCCCGCCAGCGCCAGCATGGCCGAGGCGCCCCGCTCCGCGCCGTCCGCACCGGCGCGCATCATGGCGAACAACTCGCGGCCGGTGCCCTCGCCCGCGGGCGGCGGCGTGGCGGGGGAACGGCCGGCGAGGTCGGCCTTGACCTCCAGCACGCCCCGGTTGGCGCAGAGGCGCAGCACGTCGCCGTCCTGGACCAGGGCGAGCGGCCCATCGTTCAGCGCCTCGGGCGTGACGTGGATCGCCGCGGGGACCTTGCCCGAGGCGCCCGACATGCGGCCGTCGGTGACCAGCGCGACCTTGTGCCCGCGGTCCTGGAGCACGCCAAGCGGCGGGGTCAGCTTGTGCAGCTCGGGCATCCCGTTGGCGCGCGGCCCCTGGAAGCGGACGACGACGACCACGTCGCGGTCCAGCTCGCCCGCGGCGAAGGCGGCGGCGACCGCTTCCTGGCTGTCGAACACCCGCGCCGGGGCCTCGATCGTCCAGCGCTCGGGATCGACCGCGCTGGTCTTGAAGGTCGCGCGGCCGAGGTTGCCCTGGACGAGCCGCATCCCGCCATCCGCCTGGAACGGCGTCGCGACCGGCTGAAGCATCGCCGGATCGCCGCTTTCGGCCAGCGCGGGCCGCCAGGCCACCGTGTCGCCGTCGAGGAACGGCTCCTCGGCATAGTCGGCCATGCCGCCGGGCGAGACGGTCAGCAGGTCGGCGTGGATCAGCCCGGCGCCCAGCAGCTCGCGCACCACGTAGCCCATGCCGCCCGCGGCGTGGAAATGGTTCACGTCGCCCGCGCCGTTGGGATAGACTCGCGCGATCAGCGGCACCACGGCGGACAGCTCGTCGAGGTCCTGCCAGTCGAGCACGATCCCCGCCGCCCGCGCCATGGCCGGCAGGTGGATCGCATGATTGGTCGAGCCGCCCGTCGCGAGCAGGCCGACGCAGGCGTTGACGATCGCCTTCTCGTCGACGACCCGGGCCATCGGGCGATAGTCCTCGCCGTTCCGGCCGATCGCCGCCAGCCGATGGACCGCCGCGCGGGTCAGCGCCGAGCGCAGCGGCGTGTTCGGCGGCACGAAGGCCGCGCCGGGCATGTGGAGGCCCATCAGCTCCATCATCATCTGGTTGGAATTGGCCGTGCCGTAGAAGGTGCAGGTGCCGGGCGCGTGGTAGCTCGCGCTCTCGCTCGCCAGCAACTCGGCGCGGCCGACCTTGCCCTCGGCATAGAGCTGGCGGACCTTCTGCTTCTCCTTGTTGCCGATGCCCGAGGGCATCGGGCCAGAGGGCACGAAGACCGCCGGCAGGTGGCCGAAGCGCAGCGCGCCGATCACCAGTCCGGGGACGATCTTGTCGCAGATGCCGAGGCAGGCCATGCCGTCGAACATTGCGTGGCTGAGCGCGACCGCGGTGGAGAGCGCGATGGTGTCGCGGCTGAACAGCGACAGCTCCATGCCGTCCTGCCCCTGGGTCACGCCGTCGCACATCGCCGGCACCCCGCCCGCGACCTGCGCCGTGGCCCCGACCTCGCGGGCATAGACCTTCATCGCCTCCGGGTAGCGGCCATAGGGCTGATGGGCCGAGAGCATGTCGTTGTAGGCGGTGACGATGCCGAGGTTGAACCCGCCCGCGACGATGGCCGGCTTGTCGCCGTTCGCCGCGGCGAAGCCGTGGGCGAGGTTGGAGCAGCCCATCCAGGCGCGGCCGCCGTGCTTCTCGCCCTCGCGCTCCATGAGGTCGAGGTAGCGCTGCCGCCCGGGCCGCGAGCGCTCGACGATCCGCGCCGTGACGCGCGCGACGGTGGCGTGGAGGTCACTCATGCCAGGTCACTCCGCCGCGCTCGGCCAGGGCGATGGCCGCCGATGGCCCCCAGCTTCCGGCGGTATAGGACTTGGGCGTGAGGCCCTGGTCGGTCCAGCTCGCGCGGATGCCGTCGATCCAGTTCCACTGCGCCTCGACCTCGTCGCGGCGGACGAACAGGGTCTGGTCGCCCTCGATCAGGTCGAGCAGCAGCCGCTCGTAGGCGATGCGGCGGGTCGGCCCGGCGAAGGCGTCGTCCATCGCGATGTCGAGCGGGACGGAACGCAGGCGGATGCCCTCGCGGTCGAGCCCCGGCACCTTGGCCATCAGCGACAGGGTGATGTTCTCGGCCGGCTGGATGCCGATGACCAGGCGGTTGGGCTCGGTCCGCGCCCCGCGCTTGGCGAAGATCGAGTGCGGGACCTGGCGGAACTGCACCACGATCTCGGTCGTGCGCCGGGGCAGGCGCTTGCCGGTGCGCAGGTAGAACGGCACGCCCTGCCACCGCCAGTTGTCGATGTGGGCCTTGATCGCGACGAAGGTCTCGGTGCCGGACGGCTTGCCCAGCTCGTCGAGGTAGCCGGGCACGGCCGCCCCGGCGATGGCGCCTGCGGTATATTGGCCGATCACCGTCTCCTCCGGCGCGATCGGGCGCAGCGAGCGCAGGACCTTGACCTTCTCGTCGCGGACCGGGGTGGCGTCGTAGCTCACCGGCGGCTCCATCGCGACGAGGGCGAGGAGCTGGAGCATGTGGTTCTGCACCATGTCGCGCAGGGCGCCGGCGCCGTCGTAGAAGCCCACCCGCCCTTCGAGGCCGACGGTCTCGGCCACGGTGATCTGGATGTGCTCGATATGCGCGGCATTCCACAGGGGCTCGAACAGGATGTTGCCGAAGCGCAGGGCCAGCAGGTTCTGGACCGTCTCCTTGCCGAGGTAATGGTCGATCCGGAAGATTCGTTCCTCGGGAAAGGCGCGGGCCACGGCGTCGTTGATGTGGCAGGAGCTGGCAAGGTCCGTGCCGAGCGGCTTTTCGAGGCCGATCCGCACGTTCTCGCCGGTCAGGCCGCCGGCCTGGAGGCCCGCGATGGTCGGCTCGAACAGCGAGGGCGCGGTCGACAGGAAGATCGCCAGGCCCCGCCCCACCCCGTCGACCTTCTGCGCCAGGCCGGCAAAACCTTCGGGCTGGGTCGCGTCGAGCGGCTGGTAGCGCAGGCGGTTGAGGAAAGTGGCGAAGGAGCCGCGCCGCTCGGGCGGCAGGAACTTCTCCAGCGCGGCCCGCGCGAAATTGCGATAGCCCTGGTCGTCCATCTCGGAGCGGGCCGTGCCGACGATCTGGAGGTTGGGATCGATCAGCCCGTCGGCGTCGAGCGCGAACAGCGAGGGCAGCAACATGCGCTGCGCCAGGTCTCCCGTCGCGCCGAACAGGAGCAGGCGGTCGGCGATGAAGCCGCTCATGATACCGCTATCCGTGGCCGCCGAAGTAGTTGGCGATGGCAACGCTGACGCGCAGGCATAGGGTGTAGGCCTCCTCGATCGGATCGATCAGGTTTTCGCGGATCGCCGCATAACTGTGTCCCGTCAAGTCGGGGTAGTCGGCGGGCTCGTCGACCGCATAGTCCGACAGCGAGGGCGCGGAGACCGGATAGGCGCGCCGCAACTGGGCCAGGGCCTCCTCGATCCGCAGCGAGAAGATCATCTGGAGCACGTCGTCGCGGCTGATGTCGTTGGCGCGGCTGAAGGCCGGGATGCGCACCGCGCGCAGGAAGATGAACTGCATCAGCGCCAGGCGCAGCGCCTGGAGCGCGCCCAGCGAGCGGCGCAGCTCCTCGCGCCCGGCGGCCTGCCCCTCGACCGGGATCAACTCCAGCAGGCGGTGCAGCTTCACCGCGTCGACCCGCAGCCGCGAGGTCAGGGTGCGGAAGGCGCTGTTGCGGTCGTCGGTGGTGAGCTGGTCGGCAAGGCTGAGGCAGGCCGCCTCCAGGTTCCGCTCGGTCCCGCGATAGGGCCGGCTCGCCCAGAAGGCCGAGTTGAACAGCTCGCCATAGGCCGCGACCGACTTGATGCTGGCGAGCCGGTCGGCGGCGCGCAGCATCCGGATGATCTGGCGGCCGCGGGGTGAGGCGGCGAGCAGGTCGGCCACGCCCTCCACGTCCTCGACCGCGGCGGTGCCGACCCCGGCGATCAGGTTCACCGGATAGCCGAGTTGCTGGAGCACCGCGTTGTGCGGGATCGCGCGAATCTGCCGCAGGTTGATCGTCCGGTCGGCGGCGATGTCCGACTGACGGCGCGACTTGCGGCTGCCGGTCTCGACCAGCAGGCCGAGCCCGAAGGCGGTGATCGCCCGGGCATAGGTGCGCGAGGTCATGAAAGCGCGCTGCACCGCGCGGATGCCGCGGTAGAAATCGAGGCTGAGGTCGGTCTGGGTGTAGAACGGGTCCTTGCCCTCGGGCAGCGGCGCGGCCTCGTGCTCGGCGATGCGGACCAGGGTCGCCAGTGCCAGCTCGGGCGTGCGGAAGAACAGGTAGCCGTCGCCGCCCTGGAAGCTCGCCTCCAACTCGGTGCGGATGCCGGCATGGGCGAAGCGCTGGCGCGCCCAGACGCTCATCGGCCAGGTCAGGCGGTCGGTCATGTCGACCGGGTGTCCGCCCCGCCCCATCGATTCGCCGTGGGTGTTGAAGATCAGCGCGGCCACATCGGTCAGCTTGTGCCGGGCCATGGTCTCGGCCAGACGGCCCTGGAGCCGCTCGATCGCCAGGGCAGCGGGAATCTGCCCGACGAAGCGCCCGGCATCGGAAAAGCCGGTCTCGATCGCGATCCGCCCCCGCTCGCGCGCATAGGCGCGGAACTGCGGCTCAGACAGCATGGCGTCGATGATCCGCCCGCCCTGCTCCAGCGCGTTCTCGGTCTCGAACAGCGGCGAGACGTCGACCTTGCCGGCGATCCCGAACAACCGCGCGAAATAGAGCGCGGCGAGCGCGGTCTGCGGGTCCTCGCACTCGGCGATCAGCATCCGGATCGGGGAATCGGCGTCGATATGGTGCAGGATCTGCGCCATGATGACGAACTGCCGGACCGCCGTGGTGTTCTCGATCGCCAGGGCGGCGAAGTTGGTGCGCAGCGGCGTCAGTTCGTCGATCAGCGCGCGGATGCGGATCAGCGCGGTCTTGCTGGCGAGGTCGAGGCGGTTCTCCGGGTCGATCCGGCGGCGGATCGCATTGTGAAGCTGCGAGGCGTTCACCCGGAAATGGATGCCGCCCATCCCGAGCCCGTCGGCGCGCATCGCGGCGGCGAGCACCAGCAGGCCCCGCGCGGTCGGATCATCGGCGGCAGCGGCGGCGTCCGCCTCGAGCCGGGCGACCAGTGGGGCGAGCGAGACCAGCTTGGCCGGATGGTCGGCGGTCAGCCGGTTCGCCGCCTGCGAGAGATCGGCGGGCGCGGACAGGTCCTGGCCGAACAGCGCCTCCATCTCGCGCGTGTAGGCTGCGGCCGCCCGCAGCTCGGCGAGCACCGGGTTATCCGCATCGACCGCTTCGAGCCGCGCGGCATAGCGCTCCAGCCGCAGCGTCTTCTCGCCCAGGCGGAAATGGATGCAGGTCGGCCAGCCGATGTCGGTCCGCCCGTCCATGTCGTAGCCGACCCAGGTGGCGAAGCGGTAGGGCAACGGCCTAAGCTCGCGCCAACGCCCGGGCCAGCGCTCGGCCGCCGTCTCGAACAGCAGGCCGTTCATCGTGTCGCGCGCGTCCTGGGCCCGGCTCAGCGCGGCCAGGACCTCGCCGTGCTCGAAGTCGAGGGTGATCGCCGGCCGGGTCGTCTCGGCCGAGCAGACCACCGCCTCCGACACCTCGCCCCGGCTGGCAGCATCGGCCACGGCGTCGCTCTGCGCCGGGGTCAGCAGGAAGGTCGGGTGCGCGGTGAAGACGACGTGGAACAGCGGATGCGACCAGCGCCCGGCGAACTCGTCATAGTCCCCCGCCTGCGCGGCGAGCTTGCGAAAAGCGGTCCGGTTGTCCGCCAGGTCGACCGGCGACAGCAGGCGCACCAGGCGGTTCGCCCGGTCGAGCAGGCTCTCACACTCCAGCTCGGCGGTGAGGCCCGCCGCGTCGGCGAGCGTCATCCGCCCCGCCTCCAGGTCGCGCGACAGCTCCAGGCTGAGCTGGAAGACCGGGTTGAACAGCGGGGATTCGGCCGTCCGCTGGTGCAGAACGCCCAGGCGTTCGCAAAGCATGGCGCTGCTGGTCATCGACACGCGACCCCCTTGGCCCTGGTCCGCGCCCCGGCGCGGCTCATCGGGTGAGCATGACGCGGTTCATTGTGCAATGCAACAAACGGAAGCGTCAGGCCCGGAGATAGAGCGCGGGAAAGCCGCGGAGGTTCCGCGGCGCCGTCTCCTCGCGCCTAAACGCCCGCTCCATGGCAGTGCTTGTACTTCTTGCCCGAACCGCAGGGGCAGGCCGCGTTCCGCGACAGGCCCATGGCCGCATAGGGGTCCTCGCCCGGCGCGACGGCCACGCCGCCCAGGTTGCCGAGCATGGCCTCGGCCCCCGGCATGGGGGAAAACGCGTCGTTCTCGCCGGTGAACGGGTCGATGTGGCTGGTCAGGAAGTCCGGCAGCTCGGGAAGCTGGAAATCGGTCGGCTGCGAGAATTGCAGCTCGCTGACCGAAAGGATGCGGGTCACTTCCTCGCGGATCGTCTCCAGCATCCGCTCGAACAGGCCGAAGGCTTCCTGCTTGTACTCGTTGATCGGGGTCTTCTGCGCATAGGCGCGCAGGAACACCACCTGCCGCAGCGCGTCGAGCGTCGCCAGGTGCTCCTTCCAGTGGAAGTCGAGCCGTTCGAGCAGGACGCTTTTCTCGACCTGGCGCCAGATCTCGCCGTCGTTGCCGACCTTGGCCGCCATGTGGCTATCGGACAGCTCGGTGATGCGCTCCTCGATCGTCTCGGGCTCCAGCCCGTCCTCGGTCATCCACTGGTCGAGCGGGACCTCGATGCCGAGCGTATCGGCGACCCGCGCCTTGAGGCCCTCGATGTCCCACTGCTCGGGATAGGAGTTCGCCGGGCAGGCGTCGGCGACCAGCGCGTTGATCGTGTCGTGGCGCATGTCGATCACGACGTCGCCGATCGTCTCCGAATCCATGATGTCGGCGCGCTGCTCGTAGATGACCTTGCGCTGGTCGTTCATCACG
>CALLNA010000269.1 GCA_938005655.1 uncultured Novosphingobium sp. | reverse complement strand
TCCGGCGTCGCGCAGGAAGAAGCGGGGCCCCGGATCAAGTCCGGGGCGACGAGGTGTGGGGAACGGGGATGGGAATGTCGGCCGGGCGGACGCCTTGTCCCTACCCTAATACCCCAGCGCCAGGTCCACCCGGTACTCCAGCGCCTCCCCGCGCCCGTACCGTTCCAGGTTGGCCAGGAACCGCTCCGCGCTGCGGGGGACCAGCTTCTGCTGGGACCGGCCTGAAAGGTGCATGGTGATGTGGCAATTATCGAGCGACCACAGCGGATGGCCGGCCGGCAGCGGCTCGGGATCGGTCACGTCGAGGAAGGCGGCGGCGATGGCCTTGTCGCGGAGCGCCGTCACCAGCGCCGCCTGGTCGATCACCGCGCCGCGGGCGAAGTTGAGCAGGGCGGCGCTCGGCTTCATCGCCGCCAGCTCGGCCGCGCCGATCAGCTTGTCGGTGTCGGGCGTGGCCGGCACGGTGACGATCACCCAGTCGAACTCGCCGAGCCGCGCGCGCCATTCGTCGCCGGAAAGGACGCCCGGCGCCGGGCGGCGGCGCGCCTCGACCACCTCGACGCCCCAGGGGCGCAGCAGCGCGCCGATCCGCCCGCCGATCCCGCCCGCGCCGATCACCAGCGCGCGGGTGCCGGCCAGCTCGAGCGAGCCGGGCGCCTCGGTCAGCCATGCGTGCCGGTCCTGGGCGCGGACGACCTCGCGATAGCCCTTGGCGATCACCAGCATCCCCATCACCGCATATTCGGCGATCGTGATCGCGTTCAGCCCGGCCCCGTTGGTCAGCACCACGCCGCGCGCCCGCAGCAGGTCGAGCGGGAACGGATCGACCCCGGCGGCCAGGGTGTTGAGCCAGCGGAGCCCGGTCGCCAGCCGTACGGCCTCGTGGGTCGCGGGCGAGGCGGAGCCGTCGAGCCAGGCGATCTCGGCCTCGGGGGCGAGCGCGAGCAGCTCCTTGGGCGAGTGGAACCAGCGCACGTCGAGCCAGTCCGGCAGCCGCCCCTCGACGAAGCGGGCGACCAGCGGATTGAGCACGGCGACCACCTTGCTCACGGGATCGATTCCTCGAGGATCGTCTCCTGGAGCTTCTGCTTGAGCCCGTTGGGAAAGTCCGGCGCGGCATAGAGATCGTCGAGCTTCCAGGCCCCGCCCTCGCGCTTGAGCACGAGCTGGGCCTCGCGCTTCGTCCCGCCGCCCAGGTCGAGCCGCACCGCGACCAGCGTCCCGCCGCGCGCATCGCGCCGGGAGAGGACCGTCGCCTTGAACGCCCCCTCGTCGAAGTCCTGGCACAGGCACAGCCAGTCCCCGTCGCTCAGCGCGTCGACCTCGTCCTGCGGGGTGACGCGGCGCCAGTGGGCGATCAGGTCGGCGGTCTGGCGGGTGAAGATCGGATAGTCCCAGGCGGCCGTCTCCCGCGCCGGCCGCGAATAGGGCGCATAGATCGCGGCGACGGCCGCCTCCGGGCTGTCCGCAACGGCGGGCGCGGCGGCGAGCGCCAGGGCGACGAGGTCGATGATCGGCATATCCTGCTCCCCTCCCGCCTGCGGAAGGGGCCGGGGGTGGGCCCGTCGTGGCAAGCGCAATCCGGGGAACTATGCCCACCCCATTCCCCTCCCGCAAGCGAGAGGGGAATGGAGGGCCGAATCAAGTCCCGGACGACGAGGTTTGCGGCATGTCAGCCGAGCTTCCACTCCCAGCCGAGCGGATCGCCGTCCATCGCCTCGACCCCCCGGGCGGCGAGTTCGTCGCGCAGGGCATCGGAGCGGGCGAAGTCCCTGGCGGCGCGGGCCTCCTTGCGTTCGGCCAGCGCGGCCTCGATCTCGGCTTCGGTGATCGTGGCCGCCTTGGGCCGCAGGCGCAGGTCGGCGCGGTCGAGCGCGAGCAGGTCCAGCCCCAGCACCGCGTCCATCGCCGCGATCGCGGCGAGCTTCGCGCCGGGATCGACCTTCTTGAGCGCGGCGGCCTCCTCCAGCACGGTCAGCGCGACCGGGGTGTTGAGATCATCGGACATGGCCGCGTCGAACCGCGCGAGATGGTCGGCGAAGCGCGGCCCGGCCTCGGCCGCCGGCTCCGCCTGCGCGCGCAGGGCGGCGACCGCCATGACCAGCCGCTTGAGCCGGGTCAGCGCCGCGCCCAGCCCTTCCCAGGAGAACTCCAGCTCCGAGCGGTAATGCGCCTGGAGGCACATCAGGCGATAGGCCAGCGGGTGATAGCCCCGGTCGATCAGCAGTTGCAGGCGCAGGAACTCACCCGACGACTTGCTCATCTTGCCGGAGCGCTCGACGAGGAAATTGTTGTGCATCCACAGCCGGGCGCCGGAATTGGCCGGCACGTCGAGCCCGTTGGTGCAGCAGTGCGCCTGGTTCTGGGCAATCTCGTTGGGATGGTGGATCTCGCGGTGGTCGATCCCGCCGGTGTGGATGTCGAACGGGAAGCCGAGCACCGCGCCGCGGCCCCAGGGCGAGTCCCATTCCATCTGGCGCGTCTCGCCAGCGGGCGTCCTGCGCCAGATCGCGAAGTCGGCGGCATGGCGCTTGCCCTCGACCTGCTCGATCCGGCCCCCCAGTTCATTGGCGCCGTCACGGTCGTCGGCGTCGGTGGTGCTGCGCGCCAGCCGGCCGTAGTCGGCGACGGTCGAGACGTCGAAGTAGAGGCCCGAGGGCAGCTCGTAGCAATGCCGGTCCGCGATGCCTTTCGCGAATTCGATCATCTGCGGCACGTAGTCGGTCGCCACGGTCCACTGCGCCGGCTGGCGGATGTTGAGCGCCTTCACGTCGGCCCAGTAGGCCTGCTTGTAGTGCTCGGCGATGTCCCAGATCGACTGCGCCTTTTCGGCCGCCATCTTCTCCATCTTGTCCTCGCCGGCATCGGCGTCGTCGGTCAGGTGGCCGACGTCGGTGATGTTGATGACGTGGGTCAGCCGGTAGCCCTTGAAGCGCAGCGTCCGCCCGAGCACGTCGGCGAAGACGTAGGCCCGCATGTTGCCGATATGCGGATAGTTGTAGACCGTCGGCCCGCACGAATAGACCCGCGCCTCGCCGGGGTGGACGGGCTCGAACGGCTCGAGCTTGCGGGTCAGGCTGTTGAACAGCATGAGGGGGTGCGCGTCGGTCATCTCGCGGCGGACTTACGCGGCGAGGCCGGAAGGTCAAGCGGGCGCGGCCGAAACCCCGCGCCGCCCGGCCAGATCACTTGATCTTGGCGAGGTCCGCGTCGATCTCGGCCAGGACCTTGTCGGTCAGCCGGTCCGGCGCCATGGCCTGGAGGCTCTTGAGCGTCTGGCCGCCGACCTGCCCCGCCGCCTGGACGATCGCGGGCATGTGCTTCTCCAGCACCGCCTTGGCCTCCGGATTGGCGACGAGGTCGTTGATCGTCGAGGTCTGCGTCGAAAACCGCGGCGCAGCTTGCGCATAGACGGCGACCTGCGCGGTGACGGCCAGCATGACGGCGGCGAGAAGGGTGGTACGCAGTGGGGTCTTTCCTGGGGAACGCCCCGCCGGTCTGCGGGAGACGGCGACCCCTGTCACGTAAATTCCTGTCGCAATTCGTCCGGTTAGGGGATCCCCCCTACTCCTCCTCGAACAGCCCCGCGAGCTGCTCGATCATCGTCCCGCCCAGTTGCTCGGCGTCCATGATCGTCACGGCGCGGCGGTAGTAGCGGGTGACGTCGTGGCCGATGCCGATGGCGACGAGCTGGACCGGGGACTGGCGCTCGATCCAGTCGATCACCTTGCGCAGATGCTGCTCCAGATAGCCGGCATTGT
>CALLNA010000268.1 GCA_938005655.1 uncultured Novosphingobium sp. | reverse complement strand
CGCCATGCAGAATGCGCTGGAGCAGGTCGGCGTCGATACGCGCGTCCAGTCCGCGATCCAGATGGACACGGTCTGCGAGCCGGTGATTCGCCGCCGGGCCGAGCGGCACCTGGAGAAGGGCCGCGTGGTGATCTTCGCCGCAGGCGTCGGCAGCCCCTATTTCACTACCGACAGCGGCGCCGCCCTGCGCGCGGCCGAGATGAAGTGCGACGCCCTGCTCAAGGGCACCAGCGTCGACGGGGTCTATGATGCCGATCCCAAGACCAATCCCGGCGCGAAGCGTTACGAAACAGTCGATTACGACACCGTCCTGGCCGACAACCTGAAGGTGATGGACGCGTCCGCCGTGGCCCTGTGCCGCGACAATAACATTCCGATCGTCGTCTTCTCGATCCGCGAGCAGGGCAACCTCGCCCGCGTCCTGGCGGGGCAGGGGACCCAGACGGTCGTGCAGAAGGGGGCCTGACATGGCGAAGTACGACAAGGCCGATCTCGAACGGCGGATGAAGGGCGCGGTCGAATCGCTACGCCACGATCTCGGCGGCCTGCGCACCGGCCGCGCCAACACGACGCTGCTCGATCCGGTGACGGTCGAGGTCTACGGCAGCCACATGCCGCTCAACCAGGTGGCGACCGTCTCGGCGCCCGAGCCGCGCCTGCTCTCGGTGCAGGTCTGGGACAAGTCGAACATCGGCCCCGTCGAGAAGGCGATCCGCTCGGCTGGGCTCGGGCTCAACCCGATCAACGACGGCAACACCCTGCGCCTGCCGATCCCCGACCTGACCGAGGAGCGCCGCAAGGAGCTGGCCAAGCTCGCGCACCAATATGCCGAGAAGGCCCGCGTCGCGATCCGCAATGTCCGCCGCGACGGGATGGATGCGCTGAAAGCCGACGAGACCAAGAAGGAAATCTCCGAGGACGAGCGCAAGCGCAGCGAGGCCGACGTCCAGAAGCTGACCGACGATTTCATCAAGCAGGCCGACGACGTCGCGGTGCAGAAAGAACAGGAAATCCTCGGCAAGTGACCGCTTCGGCCGCCTCGATCTCCGGGGGCGCGGATCACGGCGCGCGTCATGTCGCGATCATCATGGACGGCAATGGGCGCTGGGCCAAGGGCCGGCACCTGCCGCGCGCGGTCGGCCACCAGCGCGGGGTCGAGGCGGTGCGCGTCCTGGCCCGCGCGGCGCGGAGCATGGGGCTGGAGGCGCTGACGCTCTACGCCTTCTCGTCGGAGAACTGGCGGCGTCCGGCAGACGAGATCTCCGACCTGATGGGCCTGCTCAAGCGCTTCATCCGCAGCGACATCGAGGAATTCGTCGCAAACGGGGTCCGCCTCAAGATCATCGGCGATTACAGGGCCTTGTCCGCGGACATCGTCGCCTTGCTCGACGACGCCCTGGCGCGCACGGCGGGCAATCGCGGGACCACGCTGGTCATCGCGCTCAACTACGGCTCGCAAGCGGAGATCGCCCGCGCCGCCGCCGCCGCCGCCGCCAAGGGGCCGATCACGCCCGAGACGATCGAGGCCGAGCTGGACACCGCCGACCTGCCGCCGCTCGACCTGCTGATCCGCACCTCGGGCGAGGTCCGCCTGTCGAACTTCCTGCTCTGGCAGGCGGCCTATGCCGAGATGGTCTTCACCGACGTCCTCTGGCCGGACTTCACCCCGGCGCACCTTGAGGAGGCGCTCGCCGCCTTCGCCCGGCGGGATCGGCGCTATGGCGGGCGTTGATCCTCCCCGCTGGGCGGGTTCGTCTGGTCGTGCTTCGCGGTCGTCATCATGCTCGGCGTGCTGTGGGAATGGCGCTGCCTGGCGGCGGGCCTCACCCCGGACCCGATCGCGCGCGGGCTGTGGAACGGGACCGGCATCGCCTATGTCGGCTTCGCCACTTGGATGCTGGTGGTCCTGCGGATGCGCCCTGACGGGGCGCTCAATGTCCTCCAGATCGTCAGCGCCGTGATCGCTACCGATGTCGGCGCCTATTTCGCGGGCCGGACCTTCGGCGGGCCGAAGATCGCGCCCAGGATCAGCCCGTCCAAGACCTGGGCGGGCCTGATCGGCGGAATGATCGCCTCCGGCCTCATTTTTGCCGGCTGGGCGTTTTATTTCCGCTCCCTGATGCAGACCCGCCTGGAAGTGTTCAACGCCGGCACGGCCGTCGACGGCCTCGGGCCCAGCCCGTGGACCTATGCGCTCGGCGGCGCGCTGGTGGCGGTGGTCGCCCAGGCCGGCGACTTCTTCGAAAGCTGGATGAAGCGCCGCGCGGGCGTCAAGGATTCCAGCCACCTGATTCCCGGCCACGGGGGGCTGTTCGACCGGCTCGACGGTCTGCTGGCGGTCAGCGTTCTTACCGGCATTCTCCTGCTGCTATCCGGCGGCCTAGAGGCTATCTCCTAGACCCATGCGTTCCATCTCCATCCTCGGGGCCACCGGGTCCATCGGCGCTTCCACCCTGGACCTGGTCCGCCGTCAGCCCGGCGAGTGGCGCGTCCTCGCGCTCACCGCGCACAGCAACGCGGCCGAGCTGGCCCGGCTGGCGCGCGAGTTCCGTGCAGAAATCGCCGTGATCGCGGACGAGGCCAAGCTGGCCGAGCTGCGCGCGGCGCTCTCCGGCACGAACATCCAGGCGCTCGGCGGCGCTGCGGGCCTGGTCGAGGCCGCCGCCGCGGGCGCGGACCTGACCGTCGCCGCGATCGTCGGCTGCGCCGGCCTCGCCCCGACCATGGCGGCGATCGAGCAAGGCAAGGTCGTCGGCCTCGCCAACAAGGAGGCGCTGGTCTCGGCCGGCGAGGTGATGACCGCGGCGGTCGAGAAATACGGCGCGACGCTGCTTCCGGTCGATTCCGAGCACAACGCGATTTTCCAGTGCCTCGCCGGCAACGATCCCGCTCACGTCCGCACGATCACCCTGACGGCCAGCGGCGGCCCGTTCCGCGACTGGTCGCTCGACCAGCTCACCGCGGCGACCCCGGCCCAGGCGGTCAAGCATCCCAACTGGGACATGGGCGCCAAGATCAGCGTCGATTCCGCGACGATGTTCAACAAGGGGCTGGAGCTGATCGAGGCGTTCCACCTGTTCCCGGTCGGCCTCGATCGCCTGCGGATCATCGTCCACCCGCAGTCGGTGGTCCATTCGATGGTCGAGTACCGCGACGGCTCGACCCTGGCCCAGCTCGGGCCTTCGGACATGCGCGTGCCGATCGCCTCGGTCCTCGCCTGGCCGCAGCGGATGGACACGCCGCTGCCCCCGCTCGACCTCGCCGCGATCGGCGAGCTGACCTTCCGCGCGCCCGACGAGACGCGCTTTCCCGCGACCCGGCTCGCCCGCCAGGCGGCCGAGGCGGGCGGGGCGATCCCCGCCGTGCTCAATGCCGCGAACGAGGTCGCCGTCGCCGGCTTCCTCGCCGGTCAGATCGGGTTCACCCGGATCGCGGCAATGGTCGAGGATGTCCTCAGCCGGTACGCGCCCGCGGCCCCGTCCTGCCTGCCCGACGTCCACGCCGTCGATGCCGAGGCGCGCGTTCATGCGCGCGAGATGATGGAGCTTGCCTGAGCCATGCATTCTCCGTCCCTGCTGGTAACGATCTTCGCCTTCCTGCTCGTGCTCGGGCCGCTGGTCCTGGTGCACGAGCTGGGGCACTATCTGGTCGGCCGCTGGTTCGGGGTGAAGGCCGACGCCTTCTCGATCGGCTTCGGCAAGGAGCTGGCCGGGTGGACCGACAAGCGCGGCACGCGCTGGAAGCTGTCGCTGCTGCCGCTCGGCGGCTACGTCCAGTTCGCCGGCGACATGAACGCGACGAGCCAGCCCGACGGCAAGGCGCTCGAAGGGCTGAGCGCGGAGGAGCGGGCCCACGTCTTCCACGGCAAGCCGCTGTGGCAGCGCGCGCTGATCGTGCTGGCCGGGCCGCTGACCAACCTGCTGGTCGCGATCCTGATCTTCGCCTCGTTCAACTACCTCTACGGCAAGATCGTCGCCTCGCCGGTAATCGCCGGGTTCACCGAGGTCTCCTCGGCGCGTGACGCAGGGCTCAGGATCGGCGACCGGATCATCGCCATCGATGGGCAGGCGATCACCCGCTTCGACGAGGTGCGCGAGAAGGTCATCCCCTATCCCGGCCATACCATCGCGGTCGTGGCCGAGCGCGCCGGGCGGCAGGTCGAGGTCAAGGTGCCGATCGCCTCGCATACCGACCGCGACCAGTTCGGCAACGAATCCCGCATCGGGATGATCGGCATCGGCGCCGGCAAGGTCCAGATCGAGCCGGTCGGCCCGGTCGAGGCCGTGGTCATGGCGGGCGATCAGAGCCTTGGCGTGGTCAGGATGATGATCACTGGGATCAAGCAGATCGTGGTCGGCGAACGCTCGGTCAAGGAGCTGGGCGGACCGATCAAGATCGCCAAGTTCTCGGGCGAGAAGCTGACCCTGGGGTGGCCGGAATTCGTGTATTTCGCGGCCCTCATCTCAATTAATTTGGCATTCATCAACCTCCTGCCAATCCCCGCCCTCGACGGTGGGCACCTGGCGTTCTACGCGGCCGAGGCGATCCGCCGCAGGCCGCTGGGCGCCCGCAGTCAGGAATGGGCTTTCCGCACCGGCCTCGCCTTCGTGCTCGCGCTGATGCTGTTCGTCACGATCAACGATCTCGCCTCGCTGTTCCGGATCGGCGGCTGAGGCGGGGAAAAGCGGGCGTCCAAGCCTGTCGATAGGGTCCTCGGACTGCCGATAGACGGCTTGATCGGGGAAGCGGCATCGGGCAAGGGCTGCGTTTGCTATCGGGACCCGGGTCCCGCGAGATTTACGGGGCGGATCGGACGGTTTTCGTCCGGTCTGCCGAATACGGGAACTGCCGTGTCGAGGATTGGACGGAACATGGTTCGCAGCGATAAGCCCTACCACTCGGCCCGTCTGGTTTCGGGCCGTCTGACCGCCGTCCTGCTCGGGACCTCGATCCTCGCCGGCGTTCCGGTGGCGGCGAGCGCGCAGGATGCGCCCGCGGCGGCCCCGGCCCCGGCGGCAGCCGACGTCGCGGCGCCCGCCCCGGTGGCGGTGATCCAGACGATCGCGGTCGAGGGCTCGCAGCGCCTCGAGCCCGATACGATCCTCTCCTACATCAAGCTGCGCGTCGGCCAGGACTATACCGAGGCCGCGGCCGACCAGGCCCTCAAGGACCTCTACGCGACCGAGCTTTTCGCCGACGTTCAGATCCGCAACAACGGCGGTAACGTGGTGATCACGGTCAAGGAGAACCCGGTCATCAACCGCATCGTGCTGGAGGGCAACAAGCGGATCAAGGAAGACAAGATCACGCCCGAGATCAAGCTCGCGCCGCGGCAGATCTTCACCCGCTCCAAGGTCCGCGCCGACGTCGCGCGTATCATCGAACTCTACAAGCGGCAGGGCCGCTTCGCCGCGACCGTCGACCCCAAGATGGTCCAGCTCGACCAGAACCGCGTCGATGTGGTGTTCGAGATCGACGAAGGGCCGAAGTCGAAGGTCCGCCAGATCAACATCATCGGCAACGAACAGTTCAGCGACGGCGAACTGCGCGGCGAAATGGCGACGAAGCAGGCCAGCCTCGGCAATCTCCTGTCGTCGAACACGACCTACGATCCCGATCGTCTGGCCTATGATCAGCAGAAGCTGCGCCTCTTCTATCTCCAGCACGGCTATGCCGACTTCCGCGTGATTTCGGCGGTGGCGGAGCTCACCAGCAACAAGCAGGACTTCATCATCACCTATGTGGTGGAGGAAGGCGACCGCTATAA
>CALLNA010000267.1 GCA_938005655.1 uncultured Novosphingobium sp. | reverse complement strand
TCCGCAGGCCCGCCTCGATCAGGTCCTTCGCCTCGAAGCTTGCCAGCGCCTTGGGCAGGGCCTGCCGCCCCTCCGGCGCATAGCCGAAGCCGAACCGGGCGACGGTATGTTGGTCGAACCCCCGCGTCGCCAGATAGGCCCGCGCCCGGGCGCCCTCGGGCGAGGCCAGGTTCTCGACGAACCACTTCTGCGTCGCCGCCATGACGTCATGCAGCGAATTGCGCTGCTCGGCCGCCCTGGCCGCGCGCGGATCGGCGGCGGGAACCTCCATCCCGGCCTCGGCCGCCAGCTCGCGAATCGCGTCCATGAAGGCCAGCCCGCGCTGGTCGGTCATCCATCGGATCACGTCGCCGTGGGCGCCGCAGCCGAAGCAGTGGTAGAAGCCCTTCTCGTCGTTGACGGTGAAGCTCGGCGTCTTCTCGTTATGGAACGGGCAGCACGCCTTGAACTCGCGCCCCGCCTTGGTCAGCCGCGTGGTGCGCGAGATCACGCCGGACAGCGTGACCCGCGCGCGCAATTCGTCGAGCCATTGGGGGGAGAGCGACACGCCTCAGGCCAGGGCCGCCTTCACCAGCCCGCTTGCCTTGCCCATGTCGAGCTGGCTGCCGTGGCGCGCTTTCAGTTCGGCCATGACCTTGCCCATGTCCTTGATGCCCGACGCGCCCAGCTCGGCCTTGATCGCCGCGATCGCGGCGGCGGTCTCGGCCTCGTCCATCTGCTGGGGGAGGAAGTCCTCGATCACCGCCAGCTCGGCCTTCTCGACGTCTGCCAGCTCCTGGCGGCCGCCCTGCTCGTAGAGGGCGATCGATTCGCGGCGCTGCTTGGCCATCTTCTGGAGGACCTCGACGACCACCGTGTCGTCGTCGGGCGCGGCGCTGGCCGTCCGCAGCTCGATATCGCGGTCCTTGAGCTTGGCGAGGATCAGGCGCACCGCGCCCAGGCGCGCCTTGTTGCCGGATTTCATTGCCGCCACCTGCGCGGCCTTGATCGAGTCGCGAAGCATTTCCGTGGGATTCCTAAGGATATTCGCCGAAGCGGGGGAAAGTGGCCAACCTAGCCGGAAAAATCCCCGTTTCCTAGGTTGACGGTGGGGCTCCGGAGGTCTAGCCGCCGCCCCTTAGCACCTACTGCCGGAAACCCTCAACGGAGCGCCCTCTCTATGGCCGACGCCGCCCTTTCGTACGCACCTCAACCCAAGGGTGCGACGGGCGTTCTTGTCCTCGCCTCGGGCCAGGCGATCTGGGGCCACGGCTTCGGCGCGGTCGGCGCGGCAGTGGGCGAGGTCTGCTTCAACACGGCGATGACCGGCTATCAGGAGGTGATGACCGATCCGTCCTATGCGGCGCAGATCGTCACCTTCACCTTCCCGCACATCGGCAACGTCGGCGTCAACGACGAGGACGTGGAGGCCGCAGTCGAAGGCGCGGTGGGCTGCGTGGTGCGCGAGGACGTCACCGCACCCTCCAACTTCCGCGCCCGCGGCGAGTTCGGGGACTGGCTCAAGGCCAAGGGCAAGATCGGCATCGCCGGGCTCGACACCCGCGCCCTGACCCGCCTGATCCGCCTTTCCGGCGCGCCCAACGCGGTGATCGCCCACGATCCGGCCGGCAAGTTCGACATTCCCGCCCTGATCCGCCGCGCGCGGGACTGGCCGGGGCTGGAGGGCATGGACCTCGCCCGCGTGGTCTCGCGGCAGGGCGACGAGGACTGGCAGGGCGGCGTCTGGTCGCTCGGCCACGGCTATGCCCGCTCCCCGCGCGAGCCGCGCCCGCATGTCGTCGCGATCGACTATGGGGCGAAGGACAATATCTTCAGGAACCTCGTGAAGGCTGGCGCACAAGTCACCGTGGTTCCTGCGCAAACCCCGCTCGAATCGATCCTTGAGTTCAACCCGGACGGCGTGTTCCTGTCGAACGGACCGGGCGATCCGGCGGCGACCGGGGCCTATGCCGTGCCGACGATCCAGGGCGTGCTGGAGCGCGACATCCCGGTCTTCGGCATCTGCCTCGGCCACCAGATGCTCGGCCTCGCGGCCGGTGCCCGGACCACCAAGATGCACCAGGGCCACCGCGGCGCGAACCATCCGGTCAAGCGGCTGGAGGACGGGGTGGTCGAGATCACCTCGATGAACCACGGCTTCGCGATCGACAATGCCGCGCTGCCCGAGACCGTCGAGGAGACCCACGTCTCGCTGTTCGACGGCTCGAACTGCGGCATCGCGATCAAGGGCAAGCGCGCCTTCGGCGTGCAGTACCACCCCGAGGCGAGCCCGGGGCCGCAGGACAGCTTCTACCTATTCGAACGCTTCGTGGGGATGTTGAAGAAATGAGCGAACCGACCGAACTCGAACAGACGATCACCGCCTATTTCCTTTCGGGCGCGGCGAACGACGTCAACATCGCGACGCGCTGGTGGCCTTACAAGGAGCTGCTGCTGACCATCGACGACAAGTTCCAGATGGCCGTGCGCAAGTTCGGGGTGAAGGCGCGCTCCGCGACCAAGCCGGCGGCCCAGGCCTTCATCGACCACATGATCGCCAAGGGCGGCTGGACCAGCAAGGACAACGAGTTCGGCGGGACCATGCACCAGTTCCAGCTCGACGCCTTCCGCAGGGAGGTGAAGGAAATGCAGGCTGCGAACCCGATCCTCAAGGAAGCCGCGGCCGGCGGCGAGACCTTCTGGGCGGACAAGTTCGCCGCCGTCACCGCCTGATCTGAACCGGCCCGCCCGGTCGAACCCCCTTTCGGAAGCCCTGATGCCCAAACGCACCGACATTTCCTCGATCCTCGTCATCGGCGCCGGCCCGATCATCATCGGCCAGGCCTGCGAGTTCGACTATTCGGGCACCCAGGCGATCAAGGCGCTGAAGGAGGAGGGCTACCGCGTCGTCCTGGTGAACTCCAACCCGGCGACGATCATGACCGATCCGGACATGGCCGACGCGACCTATGTCGAGCCGATCACGCCCGAGATCGTCGCGCGGATCATCGAGAAGGAGCGGCCCGACGCGGTGCTCCCGACGATGGGCGGCCAGACCGCGCTCAATACCGCGCTGGCGCTGTTCGAGGACGGCACGCTCGACCGGTTCGGGGTCAAGATGATCGGCGCCGACGCCGACGCGATCGACAAGGCCGAGGACCGCCAGCGCTTCCGTGAGGCGATGGACAAGATCGGCCTGGAATCGGCGCGCTCGGGCGTGGCCCATACGGTCGAGGAAGCCTTCGCCGTGCTGGAGCGCACCGGCCTGCCGTCGATCATCCGGCCGAGCTTCACGCTCGGCGGCACCGGCGGTGGCGTCGCCTACAACAAGGCCGAGTTCGAGGCGATCGTCCGCTCCGGCCTCGACGCCTCGCCGACCACCGAGGTCCTGATCGAGGAATCGCTGCTCGGCTGGAAGGAATACGAGATGGAGGTCGTGCGCGATCGGCACGACAACGCCATCATCATCTGCTCGATCGAGAACGTCGATCCGATGGGCGTCCACACCGGCGATTCGATCACCGTCGCCCCGGCGCTGACGCTGACCGACAAGGAATACCAGATCATGCGCAATGCATCGATCGCGGTCCTGCGGGAAATCGGCGTTGAAACAGGTGGTTCGAACGTACAGTTCGCGGTGAATCCGAAGGATGGCCGGCTCATCGTGATCGAGATGAACCCGCGCGTCTCGCGCTCCTCGGCGCTGGCCTCGAAGGCCACCG
>CALLNA010000266.1 GCA_938005655.1 uncultured Novosphingobium sp. | reverse complement strand
GGTCGGCAGCAGCAGGTCCGCCTCGCGCGCCATCGAGCTGGTCGGCACGTTGACGACCACGGCGATGGTTTGCCCCGCCTCCTTGCAATGGCGCAGCGCGGCCAGGGTGTCGGCGGTCTCGCCCGATTGCGAGATGAACAGCGCCAGGCCGCCCGGCTCCAGCACCGGATCGCGGTAGCGGAACTCGCTCGCCACATCGATGTCGACCGGCAGGCGGGCGAACTGCTCGAACCAGTATTTCGCCACCATTCCCGCGTAGTAACTGGTCCCGCAGGCGACGATCGTGACGCGGTTGATGGTCGAGAGGTCGAAGTCGAACTGCGGCAGGGCCACCGACTGGTCGACCTGGCGGATATAGGACCGCAGGGTCTGGGCGACGACGGTCGGCTGCTCGAAGATCTCCTTCTGCATGAAGTGGCGGTAATTGCCCTTCTCGATCGCCGCGGCCGACGCGCCCGAAGTCGTGACGGGCCGGACGACTTCCACATTGTCCTTGTCATAGATCGTCGCGCCTTCACGCGTGACCACGACCCAATCGCCCTCCTCGAGATAGGCGATCTTCTGGGTCAGCGGAGCGAGCGCCAGCGCGTCCGAGCCGAGATAGGTTTCCCCTTCGCCATAGCCGACCACCAGCGGCGAGCCGAGCCGCGCGCCGATCAGCATGTCCGGGTGCCGGCGGAAGGCGATGGCCAGCGCGAAGGCGCCGCGCAGCTGCGGCAGCGAAGCCTTGACCGCCTCCTGCGGCGAGGCCCCGGCCTCGACGGCTTCGGAGATCAGGTGGGCGACGACCTCGCTGTCGGTATCGCTCTCGAATCGGCGCCCGCGCGCGGCCAGCGCCTCGCGGAGCTGGCGGAAGTTCTCGATGATCCCGTTGTGGACCAGGGCGAGCTCGCCCGTCGCATGGGGGTGGGCATTGGCCGCGGTCGGCGCGCCGTGGGTCGCCCAGCGGGTGTGGGCGATGCCGGTCGTGCCCGGCGCCGGATCGCGGGCCAGTTCCTGCACGAGGTTGGCGAGCTTGCCCGGCGCGCGGCGGCGGACGAGCTGCCCGTCATGGATCGTGCAGACGCCGGCGCTGTCGTAGCCGCGGTATTCCATCCGCCGCAGCCCGTCGACCAGCCGGTCCGCGACCTCTTCCTTGCCGACGATGCCGATGATTCCGCACATAGGATGAGATGCTTTCGCTAGAGGGTATAGGGAACCCGGATGCCCGGCATGGCTGCCGGGAAATCCTGGATATTTCGGGTAATCAGGATCGCGCCATTCACCTGGGCCGTGGCCAGGATATAGGCGTCCATCAGCTTCATCTTCGTCCGGTGCCGAATATCGGCAGCCGCCATCGCAATACGACCGTCAAGCTCAACGACTTCGAACGGCGCGATTAATTCCTGAACATAATCACGAGTTTCGAGCGGCTCACCGGCCAAGACCTCGGTCCAGACCACGCGGCTGATCCGATGCCGCCGATACCGCGAAAGCTCCGCCTCTGCCTGCGGGCAGTCCCGCAGCCAGTCGATCAGGATATTGGTATCAAAGAAGGGGTCCGCCACGCCTCAGAGATCTTCGTAAGGCGTGCGATCTTCACGGATCGCGCGTTGGTATTCGACGCCGTCGCCGATGTCGTCGCGATCCTTCCAATAACCCGCGCCGCGCTTGATCCAATCTCGGCTGCCCGACCGATCCGACTGCGCCTTGAAGCTCGCCACAGCCTCCCGCAACACAGAGGCGCGCGACTTGCCCTGCTCAGCGGCGCGCTGGTCGAGCCATTTGATATCGTCGTCAGGAAGATCGGCAAGGATGCGGGACATGGTGATATCTCGATATCATATCATGATATCACCCGCAAATGAACTTTCGGTCAGGCTTTGCCCTCGGCCTTTTTCTTCTTCATCGCGTCGTGGAAGCGATCGGCCCAGCCCGGCTTGACCAGTTGCTCGGCCCGCACCAGCCGCAGTTCGCCGTCCGCCACATCGCGGCTGACCGCGGAGCCCGCGCCGACGATGGCGTCGCGGCCGATACTGACCGGGGCGATCAGCGCCGAGTTGGAGCCGATGAAGGCGCGCTCGCCGATCACGGTCTTGTACTTGAAATAGCCGTCGTAGTTGCAGGTGATCGTGCCCGCGCCGATGTTGGCCCCGGCCCCGACCTCGGCATCGCCGATGTAGGACAGGTGATTGGCCTTGGCCCCCTTGCCCAGGACGGCCTTCTTGACCTCGACGAAGTTGCCGACCTTGGCCTTCTCCTCCAGCACCGCGCCGGGGCGCAGGCGGGCGTAGGGGCCGACCTCGGTCCCGCTGGCCAGGGTCGCGCCCTCGATATGGCAGAAGGCGCGGATCTTCACGCCGTCGGCCACGGTCACGCCGGGGCCGAACACGACGTTGGGCTCGACCGTCACATCGCGGCCGAGCACGGTGTCCCAGGCGAACCAGACCGTATCGGGCGCGACCAGCGAGGCACCCTCGTCCATCGCCCGGCGGCGGCGGCGGGCCTGCCAGCGCGCCTCGGCCTCGGCCAGTTCGGCCCGGCTGTTGATCCCGGCGACCTCGTCCGGATCGGCGGTGACGACGACCGCACAGGTCCGTCCGTCGGCATTGGCGATATTGACGATGTCGGTCAGGTAGTATTCGCCTTGGGCGTTGTCGTTGCCGACGCGGGCGAGCAGGCCGAAGAGATCGGCCGAGCGGACCGCCATCAGCCCCGAATTGCACAGGCGGCAGCCGCGCTCCTCGGCGCTGGCGTCCTTGTGCTCGACCATCTTCACGATGCGGCCCTCGGCAGCGATCACCCGGCCGTACTGCAAGGCATCCGTCGGCTCGAAGCCGAGGACGACCACGGCCGGGGCATCAGCGCCGTGCAGCCGCTCGATCATCGCCCGCATGGTCGCCGCGCTGACGAAAGGCACGTCGCCATAGAGGATCAGCACGTCGCCCGCGAAATCGGCGAGCGCACCTTCCGCCTGCTGGACCGCGTGCCCGGTGCCGTGCTGCGGCTCCTGCACCGCGATCGCGGCGCGGCCGCCGAGCGCCTTCTCCAACTGTTCGCGCCCGCTGCCGACGACCACGACCTGGCGCTCGGGCCCCAGCTCGACGGCGCTAGCCAGCAGGTGCTCGATCATCGGCCGCCCGGCGATCGGATGGAGCACCTTGTGCAGGTCGCTTTTCATGCGGGTGCCCTTGCCGGCGGCAAGGACGACGATGGCCAGAGGCCCGAGGGGAGATGCGCTCGCGGTCATGCCGGGTGCTTTGCCAGCAAATGCTTGCCGTTTCCAGAAGGGCGCGCCATCGGCCTGAGGATGGCCCATTTCCCGTTCCGGATCGTCGGTTTCGACCTCGACGGCACCCTGCTCGACACCCGCCAGGACCTCGGCGCGGCGGTCAACCACGCCCTGGCGCTGGTCGGGCGCCGCCCGGTCCCCCTCGCCAATGTCGACCGCCTGATCGGCGGCGGACCGAAAAAGATGCTGGAGCGCGCCCTGATCGTGACCGGCGGCTTGCCCGAGGACGGCTTCGAAGACCTCTACCGCGACCTGTTGGCTTTCTACGAGGCGAACATCGCCGTCCATTCGCGCCTGTTCGCGGGCGGAGCGACGATGCTCGACGACCTCGCCGCGCGCGGCGTCCGGATAGCCGTGGTCACGAACAAGCTCGAATCGCTGACCCGCAAGCTGCTCGGCGCGCTGGACCTGCTGCCGCGCTTCGCCACGGTGATCGGCGGGGACACGCTGGGCCCTGGACGCGCCAAGCCGGCCCGCGACCCGATCGACGCGATGATCGAACGCCTCGGCGGCGGCCCCGCCGCCTTCGTCGGCGACACGACCTACGACATCCGTGCCGCGCGGGCTGCGGGAGTGCCCTGCGTCGCCGTCAGCTTCGGCTTCCACGACCGCCCGCCCGCCGAACTGGGCGCGGACGCCGTGATCGGCCATTTCGACGAACTGGTCCCGACACTATTGAGACTGCCTCATGACAGTTCTGTCGCAATACCTGAAAAGCAGCCTTCTAACCTGTGAATTCATTAAATTTTTAATGTCCAGATCAAATTTTCTCGTGTAACGTCATCATATTGAAACAAACACGAGAGGAGGCCGCCAGTGAAGGTGCGGAACGCGATTCTCCTTGCCCTGTCGCTGCTCGCGCCCCTGCTTGCCGCCACGCCGGCCCACGCCGAAAAGCTGCTGTTCGACCATCGCCTCAACCCCGCGCTCAACGCCGTCCTCGATAACGGGCGCCAGGACATGACCTTCTTCGACGGCAGCAATCCCCGCTACATGGTTGACCGGATCGCGGTTCAGGGCAGGTCCGCGCGCGATTGGGTCGAGGCGCTGGAAGTCATCGTCCGCGTGCCGGACAAGACCGTGCGCTCGGCGGCCGACTGGCTCCAGCAGATTCGCGAGCGGACGAGCGCCGCCTGCGCCGCCGAATTCACCCCGCTCGCCCAGGACGAATCCTCGCTCACCTTCATGCGCCGGACGCGGGCCTGCGACGGCAGTCCGGCGGAAACCGGACTCTACCGCATCGTCACGGGAAGCAAGTCGCTGTTCCTGCTCGCGGCCGGCTACAAGGGCGCGATGGACGAGCCGATGCGCCAGCGCTGGCTGGCCCTGCTGGCCAGCGCCCGGCTCGAGAACTGAGGCGGTCGATCAGAAATCGAACTGGGCGCGCAGGCCGAAGGCATCGGCGCCATAGCTCGACTTGCCGCCCGCCAGGACCGGGGAATCCGAAATCCACAGGTGCCCGTAGTTGGCGATGAAGCGGACATAGTCGCTTGGTATCCAGATCAGCGAGAGCCCGGCGATCTGCTGGCGGCCGCCGATGATCCCGGCGTCGTTCAGGTCCAGCCAGTCGTAGCGTGCATTGACCTGGATCGCGCCGATCCCGCCCTTGCCCAGCGGGTGCTTCGGCCGGATGCGGTCGTAGGCCCCGGCCTTGTAGACGGTGGCGTCGTCGGTCAGCAGGTAGCCCAGCTCGGCATAGCCGCCGTTGAAGGTTGGATCGGCCAGGCCGGTGCGCAGGACCTTCTGCCAGAAGCTCTCCGCGCTGGCGTGGAAGCGCCCGTTCACATAGGCTAGCTCGGCGCCGATCCCGCGCTCGCCGGTGGCGCCGGGAATGGTGCCGGTGTTCACCATCTTGAGGTCGGTGGTGTGCAGGAAGGGCCGCACCGAATAGCTGAGCGGCGCGGTCAGGTCGTTGAACTGGCGGTAGTGGATCGAGCCGCCGATATGAAGCTGCCCCGACCCGATCCGGGGCATGAACGCCACCCGCCCGTCGAGCGCGAAGCTGTTGTTCGTATCGGCGTTGAGCGCCGAGATATCGTCGGTGAAGATCCCGCCCTGGACCAGCAGGGCCTTGCCCACATAGGTCGCGCTGAGGCCGAGCCGCCGCTCGAACCCGAAGGCGATGGTATAGGCCGCACGCTCGTGGAAGCTGCTGAACAGGTCGGAGGTCATCTCCTCCAGCCCCATCGCCGTCTTGTGGTGCCCCAGGGTGAGGGTCAGGTCGGCGCTCGGCTTGTAGCTCAGATAGACGTCGTTGAGCGTGATGGAATTGCCCGCGAACTCGGCCTCGATGCGATAGGTGAAGCCGCCCGGCACGGTCCCGTCGAAGCCGAGCTGCGCCCGCCGGGCCTCCGCCGCGAAGCCGAGGTCCTTGTTGGTCAGCCCCGCCCGGTCGACGATGCCGGCCGGCGCGCTGACCGAGCCCGCATCGAGCTGCACCCGCCCGCGCGGCTTGAACGACCAACCGTCGCGCGTGGCGAGCTTCGGCGCGCCGTCCCAGGTGATCTCGGTCGCCGGCTTGGCGGTGGCAGTCGGGCTAGCGGCGACGGGTGCAGCCCCCTTCTCCACAGCCGCGGTAGCGGCACTGGCCGCGCTCGTCGCCGCATCGGCCTTGGCATTGGCGGCGGCGAGCTGGTTCTCGAGCGTGTCGATGCGCTGCGCCATCTGTGCCATCTGCGCGCGCATGGCGGCCAGCTCCTGCTGGACGGCGGCGGCGTCCGTCCCCTGCGCCTGGGCGGGCAGCGCCCAGCCCGCCGCGACGGCGACGGCCAGGGCCGACGAACGAATCGAATGAATCACGGGGCGGTCCCTCAATCTGCTGCGACGTCAACTGCGACTCGATCGCAAGATTCAGGCCGTTCCATGACAGTAATTTGACAATCGGGAAGCCCCTATTCTCGTTTCGCCGGGAAAGCCCCGATTCCCATTGAAAGGCGGGGTGCGACGTGCCATCCCGCGCCCGTCCTTTCACACCCCGCCAGCCTCATTGCATCGGAGCCTCGCCCATGACCATTTCCTTCAAGGACCGCGTCGCCATCGTCACCGGAGCCGGCGGCGGCCTCGGCCGGGCTTATGCGCTCGAACTCGCGAAGCGCGGGGCCAAGGTCGTGGTCAACGATCTCGGCGCGGCGCGCGACGGCACCGGGCACTCCGACGCCGCGCTCGGCGTGGTCGAGGAGATCAAGGCCGCGGGCGGCGAGGCGATGTCGAACGGCGGCAACGTCGCCGAATACCAGCAGATGGTGGAGATGGTCGCCAAGGCCAAGGAGGCCTGGGGCGGCATCCATATCCTGATCAACAACGCCGGCATCCTGCGCGACAAGAGCTTCGCCAAGATGGAGCCGGCAGACTTCGAAGCAGTCGTGCGCGTCCACCTGTTCGGCGCGGCCTTCGCCACCAAGGCCTGCTGGGAGACCATGCGCGAGCAGAACTACGGCCGCGTGCTGATGACCACCTCGTCCACCGGGCTCGGCGGCAATTTCGGCCAGTCGAACTACGGCGCGGCCAAGCTCGGCATGGTCGGCCTCGCCAAGACGCTCTACCTGGAGGGCGCGAAGAACAACATCCGCGTCAACTCGCTCGCCCCGACCGCGGGCACCCGCATGACCCAGGACATCTTCCCCGAGGAAGCCTTCCAGGCGTTCAAGGCCGAGAACGTCGTGCCGGCCGCGCTCTACCTCGTCTCCGACGACGCGCCGACCAACGCGATCGTCGGCGCAGGCGCGGGCGTCTATCAGAGCGCCTGGGTCACGATGAACCAGGGCACCCTGCTCCCCGAGGACCAGCGCACGGTCGAAGGCTTCGCCGCCGCCTGGGACAAGATCAGCGACCGCAGCACCGACGCGCCGATCCAGAACGGTATGGAGCAGTCGATGCACGCGATGGAGCTGGTGCAGAAGGCCGCCGCGGGCTGATCCTGCCCCGTTGTTGAGCGCTAGCCGCGCGCCACTCCCGGCGAGACGTCGCGGCCTGCCCAGGCGGTGAAGCGTTCGGCCTCGGGATTGTCGGCAAGCTCATCTCGCAGGTTGTACACCTGCACCTTACGCGTCTGCGGCGTGTAGGCCGGCCAATCCGCTCCCAGCGCGCCGGTGCGCACGAACTGCGCGACATGGGACCGCATCCGCTCGCCCAGCGCCTTGCGGCGGCCGCTGGCGGGGCCGCCGCGGACCAGGGCCATCTTGAAGCCCGCGAAGGGCCAGGACAGGGTCAGGTCGAGCCCGTGGGTCGCCCCGGCGATCGGGTGGCTGTAGTCGAAGCGGTAGAACCAGGTCGGTTGGTGCCGCGCGTGGCGCTCGGCGAAATTGCGGGTCGGCATCAGGAAGGTGAGGTCGCTGGCCAGCGCGATCCGGCCCTTGCGGGTGCGCGGATAGGCGGCCAGCACGCGCTCTGCGTGATCCCGGGGCAATTGCGCGAAGAGCAGCGCCTCCAGGTCGGCCCATTTGCTCGGCAGGATGGCGCCGGGCATCAGGTCGAACAGCACGATCTCGTCGCGGGTCGCGCCGGCCAATAGCGGCACCGGGGCGGCATCGTGGCCGTGGGCTTCTTCGAGCGAGGCGGGAATCAGGTCGCCGTCGAACCACGGCGCGGCAGGAATGCCGTTCTTCAGTTCCTTGCCGACCTGCACCTGGGCCTCGAACAGCTTGACCAGCTCCATCGTGCGGAGCCGTTCCAGCCCGCCCTGGTCGAGGTCGAGCAGCTCGGCATAGCGGCGGGCGTCCTGGATCGAGCGCTCCCGGTCGTGGATCAGGCTGACCGCGCCGCTCTGCATTATCGCACCGTGGAACAGCCCGCACGCGCTGGGCGCAAGCATCAGCAGCGAGACCGACATCGATCCCGCCGACTGCCCGCAGATCGTCACCCGGGCGGGATCACCGCCGAACGCCGCGATATTGTCGCGCACCCATTCGAGCGCGGCGATCTGGTCGCGCAGGCCGAGGTTGGACGGGATCTGCGGCAGGCCCAGCGCCTCGCCGAAGTTGACGAAGCCGAGGACCCCGACGCGGTAGTTGATCGAGACGACGACGATGTCCCCCTCGGCAGCAAGGGCCGAGGCGTCATAGGGATTGGCGCTGCCGGCCATGAAGGCGCCGCCGTGAATCCAGACCATGACCGGCTTGGGACCGGGCGCGCCGCCCTCCGGCGTCCAGACGTTGAGATGGAGGCAATCCTCGCCATAGTCGGCGTTGTCGAGCTGCGCGGCCTGGACCTTGCCGCCCATCTGCTGCGCGCACTGCTTGCCGAAGGCGGTGGCGGGGCGGACGCCCGGCCACGACTCGACCGGCACGGGCGCCGCGAAGCGCGGGGCACGGGCATAAGGGATGCCGAGCCAGCGCCGCAGCCCGGGCAGCCGCGCGCCCTCGACGGCCCCACTGGTGGTTTGAACGATCACGTCCGACACGAGCCCCTCCCCCGGTGCTTGATCCAAGGGGCGATTGCGCCCCGTCCCTGTTGCTCAGCCCTCGACCACCTTGAGCAGCCGCCGCTCCAGCGGGAACAGCACCCCCGCCAGCTCGTGGCCGCGCTTGAGGATCTGTCCCGCCTCGCCGAACAGCGTCCACATGCCCTGGCGATTGCGCAGGGCCGGGCGCTTCTCGATCCGCGCCTGGGGCCGCTCGGCGGCGCGGCGGAAGGCCGAGAAGGCCGCGGCGTCCTTGCCGAAGTCCATCGCGTAGTCGCGCCATTCGCCGGCCGCGACCATGCGCCCGTAGAGATCGAGGATGCGCGCCAGCTCCAGCCGGTCGAAGCCGATCTGCAAGGCGGGATGGGGAAACGGGACCACGGTCGCGCCAGAGCCGTTGTGCCCTGCGCCCCCCAGCACCCCGCTCAGCTCCGCGTGCTCTTGCGCGCGGGCCGGGCGGCCGGCTTGACGCCGTCGGCGCGCTCGCCCAGCAGCTCCGCGACCTGGGCGCGCAGGGCGGCGACCTCGGCCTCCAGGTCCTCGATCCGCGGGCCCACGGGCTCGCACGGCTCCTTGCAGGGGGTGCCGTAGGGGATGAAGTCCTGCTGCCAGGTCTCGGCCGCGACCAGCGTGGAGCGGGCCTTGACGCCGACCATGGTCGCGCCTTCGGGCACGTCGTCGGTGACGACCGCGTTGGCCCCGATCCGCGCGCGCTTGCCTACGGTGATCGGCCCGAGGATCTGCGCGCCTGCGCCGACGATCACGTTGTCCTCCAGGGTCGGGTGGCGCTTGCCGCCCTTGCCGTTGGTCGGGTTGGTGCCGCCCAGGGTGACGCAGGGGTAGATCGTGACGTTGTCGCCGATCACCGCCGTCTCGCCGATCGTGACGAAGCCGTGCTCCAGGAACAGGTGCTTGCCGATCTGCGCGCCGGGATGGATCTCGAAGCCGGTCAGGAACCGCGAGGTGTGATTGACCAGGCGAGCGATGAAGAACAGCTCCGCCTCGAAGAACCAGTGCGCGACGCGGTGCCAGAACACCGCCCACAAGCCCGGATAGAGCAGCACTTCCCAACGCGACCGCGGCGCGGGATCGCGCGCGACGATAGAGTCGAGATAGGCGGTCAGCGTTCTGAACATGGCCCTGTTTTGTCCCAGATTTCGCCCATCAAGGCAAGTTGCTCCCGACCTCGGCCAGGGCGTCGCGCCAGATCGCGAGCGTCGCCGCCTGCTTGCGCTCCAGGCTCAGGCGATCGATCGCCAGGACCAGGCGTTCGATCGCCATATGGCTACGCTCCACCCGCGGTACAAGGTAGGGGCAGGCGCCTTCGCCGAGCACAAGGCCGCGCTGCTCGGCATGGGCGGCGATCAGCTCGGCGAGCATGGCGTCGTCGGGCGCGCCGATCGAGAGGCGCAGGGCCGCGCCCAGGCGCGAGGCGAGATCAGGCAGGCGAACCTGCCACTTGCCCTCCTCCCCGCCGATCAGGAGCAGCGGCGTGCCCCGCTCCTGCGCGCGGTTCCAGCGGTGGAACAGCTCGGTCTCGTCGAGCGCGGCGGCATCATCGATCGCCTCACCCCGTCCACTTTCCGCGAACCAACGGGCGAGCAGCGACTTGCCCGAGCGGGGCGGCCCGAACAGGATCGCAGTGCGAAAGGGCCAGGCGGCGGTATTGCCGAAGGCCTCGACCACGGCTTCGTTGGCATTGCCGACGACGATCCGCGAGGCGCCGGCCCCCCCGAGCGGTAGCGCGATCTGGCTCATCTCAGCGGCGGATGGAAAGCGCGCCGGACCCGACCGTGACCTGCCAGCCCCGCGCCCGCAGCGCCGCCGCCAGCGCGTTGAGGTCGCCGGCGAAGGTCACGCGCATCACCGAGGTCCCGCCGATCGCGATCGAGCTGGTCGAGGCGCCCTGGACGCCTGCCGCCGCGCGCACCGCCGACAGTGCCGAATCGACCGCCCGCGCGTCGGGCGAGGCGAACTGGATCGTATAGGTGCTCGCCGCGGCCGGCGGCGGCGCGGCCTCGCTCGCCGCGGCGGAGGGCGTCGTGACCGCATCGTCGACCGGCGTCGCGGCGGCCTTTTCCGCCGACTGCGCCGCGGCGATCAGCGCGGCCAGCGCCGGGTCCATCGGCGCGCGCTCGGTCAGCGTCGGGTCGGGCGCGAGCAGGCCCTGGGCGAGCGCCTGGGCATAGATCGCGTCGAACCGCTGGACTGCCTGGGCAAGCATGGCAGGCACCCCGGCATCGTCGTTGGCTGTCAGGGTGAAGCTCTCAAGGAAGGTGTTGTCCGGGCCGTAGCGCGCGGTGAACTGCCCACGCACCGGGCCGCCGGGCCATTGCCGCTCGAGCCGGGCGATCGGCATGATGACGTCCGAGGCGCCGAACACGTCGAGCACGTTGCGCCACCAGGCACGGCTGCGCCGGTTTACCTGCCCAGCGGTGAGCAGGAGCGAATCCTCGCCGCTGCCGACAGGGCGGATATAGTCGATCGCACTGGTGCCGGCGCGGAACTCGGCCCAGGCGCGCTGCCACGGGCTGCGGACCTCATAGACCTGGGCGACGCCGCCCGAATAGAGCACCGGCACGACCAGCATCGGCGCCGAATGGGCGGCGACCGCCCCGTCCCCGCCGATGAACTGGCCGGCGTGGCCGCGGTCGAAGCTGATCGTCAGCCGGGCGATGTAACGGCGCGGGCCGATCTGCTCGTGCTCGATCACCACGGCCGAGACCATCGATTCGAGCTGCGAATCCGGCATGGCCGGGCCGCCGACCTTGGCCCAGGCCTTCTTGTAGGCCTCGCGCCAGCCCGCCTCGCGCGCTTCCTGGCCGTTCTTGCCGGTGGTGTTGACCTCTATCCCCGAGACCTCGATGTCGGTGGAGCGGGCCATCGGGATGATCCCGCGCTCGCCCTCGATCTGGGCGATCAGTCGCGCCGGGCCGATCGCGGCGAGCGCGATTCCCAGAGCCAGGGCCAGCCCGCCGAGAAGCTGGGCCGTGGGTCCGGGGCGGTAGGTCCGCAGGGTTTGGGGAAGGTGCGTCAGTGCCATCGGGGAAAACCGCAGGCCTTTTGCCGAAACGGTCGTGGAAATCCAAGCAAGATGTTTGTAGGCGCGACGGATGGTGAACAGCACGCACAATCAGGAGCCCTATACCTACGCCAAGTCGGGGGTCTCGATCGACGCCGGCAACGCGCTGGTGAAGGCCATCGGCCCGCTCGCGAAATCGACCGCCCGCCCCGGCGCGGACGCGGATCTCGGCGGATTCGGCGGCTTCTTCGATCCGCGCGCGGCGGGCTACGCGGACCCGCTGCTGGTCGCCGCCAACGACGGCGTCGGCACCAAGGTCAAGCTGGCGATCGACCATGACCGGCACGACCGGATCGGCATCGACCTCGTCGCGATGTGCGTCAACGACCTGATCGTCCAGGGCGCCGAGCCGCTGTTCTTCCTCGACTACTTCGCCACCGGCAAGCTCGACAACGGCGTCGCCGAGCGAGTCGTCGCGGGCATCGCCGAGGGTTGCCGCCAGGCTGGCTGCGCCCTGATCGGCGGCGAGACGGCCGAGATGCCGGGCATGTACCAGGCGGGCGACTACGACCTCGCCGGGTTCTGCGTCGGCGCGGTCGAGCGCGGCGAGCAATTGACCGGCAGCAAGGTCGCGGCGGGCGACGTCCTCCTCGGCCTCGCCTCCTCGGGCGTCCACTCGAACGGCTACTCGCTGGTCCGGCGGCTGGCGGCAGACAAGAACTGGAAGCTCGACCGCCCCGCCCTGTTCGATCCCGACCGCCTGCTGATCGACCACCTGATCGAGCCGACCCGGATCTACGTGAAAAGCCTGCTGCCCACGATCCGCGCGGGCAAGGTCCACGCCCTGGCCCACATCACCGGCGGCGGACTGCTGGAGAACGTGCCGCGGGTCCTGCCCGAAGGCCTCCACGCCCTGATCGACGTCGATGCCTGGGCCCAGCCCCGGCTGATGGCCTTCCTCCAGGCCCAGGGCAATATCGAGCCCGAGGAGATGGCCCGCACCTTCAACTGCGGGATCGGCATGGTCCTCGCCGTCGCGGCGGACGAGGCCAGGGGCGTGATCGACGAGCTGACCGCGGCCGGCGAGACCGTCCACGTCATCGGCGCGGTCGACGCGGGCCCGCGCGGCTGCACCGTGCGCGGCAGCGCCGAGGCCTGGAGCGCGCGGGAAGCGTGGGAAGCCACGCACCTTGCCTGAGGCGGGCGCCCCCGAGGAGCGCGCCAGGGTCGCCGTCCTGATCTCGGGCAGCGGCACCAACATGGCCGCGCTGCTCTATGCCGCCAAGGCCGAAGACTGCCCCTACGAGATCGTCCTCGTCGCCAGCAACAATCCGGAGGCCGGGGGCCTGAAGCTGGCCGAGGCCGAGGGCGTGGCAACCCTCGCCCTGCCGCACAAGGGCATGGCCCGCGCCGACCACGACGCGGCGATGGACGCGGCGATCCGGCGGAGCGGCGCGGAATACGTCGCGCTCGCCGGCTACATGCGCATCCTGACGCCGGAGTTCGTGGCCAAATGGGAGGGTCGGATGCTCAACATCCACCCCTCGCTGCTGCCCAAATATACCGGCCTCCACACCCACGAGCGCGCGCTGGAGGCCGGCGACAGCCATGCGGGCGTCACCGTCCACCTCGTCACCGCCGAGCTCGACGACGGCCCGATCCTCGGCCAGACCGAGGTTGCGATCCTGCCCGGCGACACGCCCGAGAGCCTCGCCGCCCGGGTCCTCATCGCCGAGCACCAGCTCTATTCGCGCTGCCTCGCCCGACTGGTCAGCCGCGAGCGCGATCCCGCATGGCTGCTCGCCCGGGTCGACGAACTCGCCCTCGCCCTGCCCGAGGCGACGGCCCGCCCCTCCCACGGCGCGCCCGGCTGGCAGGTCGCGGGCGGCAAGTATTTCGCGATCTTCAACCAGAAGCACCACGGCGAGCGGGAGATCGCGGTCCTGGTCAAGACCAGCGGACAGGACGAGATGGCCGCCCTCGTCGAGCAGGACCCCGAGACCTATTATCGCCCGGCCTATTACGGCCCGGCCGGCTGGGTCGGCCTGGTGCTCAACCGCAAGGGCGTCGACTGGGACCATGTCGCCCAATGGCTGGAGCGGAGCTGGCGCGCCGTGGCGCCGAAGCGGCTCACCCGGCTGATGGACGCCGCCGACGAATTCTAGCCATTGCGATCGGCCCTCGCCCAAACTAGTCTCATTGAGACAAGGCCGGACGGCCAGAGGGGGAGGATGCGATGAATTTCATGCGGCTTGGCCTGGTTTCGCTGGCGGCGCTGGCGTTTGCGCCGCTTGCCCAGGCTCAAGGCGCCCAGAGCGCGGACGAGACGCGGCTGCGCCCTAAGTGGGAAGCGCTGGACGCCAACAAGGACGGCAAGGTCACGCTGGACGAGTTGCACCCGATCCAGGCCGCCACGATGAAGCGCAGCGATATCGACGGTGACGGCGCGATCTCCCTGGCCGAATATGTCGACTACGACCTCGATCCGGGCGGCGCGGGCGCATCCCCCTGGCGGCCAACGTCAGGCTGGCCGCCGACCTCGCCTATGCCGGCACGGCCGATCCGCGCCAGCGCCTCGACGTCTATGTGCCGAAGCGGCCCAGCGTCCGCGGCCCCCTGCCCGTCGTCGCCTATGTCCATGGCGGGGCCTGGATGGTCGGCAGCAAGGTCATGGCCCGTTCGCAGGTGATGAAGCTGGTCGACAGCGGCCGCTATGCCGCGGTGTCGATCGGCTACCGCCTGTCCTGGCAGGACCCGTGGCCCGCGCAGATCGACGACGTGAAGGCCGCGATCCGCTGGATCAGGGCCCATGCCCGCGAATACGGCTTCGACCCTAACCGCATCTGCGCGATGGGCGCATCGGCCGGCGGGCACCTCGTCGCCAAGCTCGGCCTGACCAACGGCGTCGCGGCGGCCGAGGGCCGGCTCGGCCCCGATCTCGGCCAGTCGAGCAGCGTCCAGTGCGTGATCGACGAGTTCGGCCCGATCGACCTCCAACACTTCGAAGTCGGCCCGCCGACCGGCCAGCCCTCGCCGGTCGAACTCCTGCTCGGCGGCAAGCCCGCCGACAAGCCGGAGGCCGCCCGCAGCGCCTCACCGATCCTCAACGTCAGCGCCAAGGCCCCGCCGTTCCTGATCGTGCACGGAACCAAGGACCCGCTGGTCAACTACCAGGAATCGGTCCGGCTCGACGCCACCCTGCGCCAGGCCGGCGTGCCGGTGCTGTTCCAGACGGTCGAAGGCGGCGGCCACGGCGATTTCGGCGCGGCCAGTCCGGCGGTCGAGGAGCGGATTCGGCTGTTCCTGGAACGAACCTTCTACGATCCCAAGACCTCGGTGCCGACCGACACGCTGACGAAATAGGGCTATCGACTCCGCTCTAAATCTGGTCTCCGTCGACCACCGGCCGGCTCTCACGCGTGCCGCGGTAGAGCAGGTCCGGCTGCTTGGCGTCGCCGGAGATCATCACGTAGTCATCGTGGACCTCGACCAGGGTGCCGACGAAGGGGAAGCCCTCCAGGCTGCCGGTCACGCGGTAGCTGACCGTGTCGCCGACCTTGAAGGTCGCCGGATCGAAGTTGAACTCGAAGGGGCAGGCCTCGCCTTCGGTTTCGCCCATGCCTTGCATCGCAAATCTCCTTTGCCCCGAAGATAGGATGTGAGGTGGGGTGGATCAAATCCATTCGACAGGGCGAGGCCGCTTGGAGGGTGGATGACGGACATCACCACACCTCGTCACCCCGGACTGATCCGGGGTCCCGCTTTCCCCTCCGGCGTCGCGCACAAGGAAGCGGGACCCCGGATCAAGTCCGGGGTGACGAGCGAAGTGGGAAATGTCCGCCCAGGTATCTTTTCACGCTTCCCCCAGAATCAAAAAAGGCCGGCGGATCGCTCCGCCGGCCTCTTGGTGATCGCTCACAGCCGGATCAGCCGACGATTTCTTCCGGCTTGAAGAAATAGGCGATCTCGATCGCGGCGTTCTCGTCGCTGTCGGAGCCGTGGACCGAGTTGGCCTCGATCGATTCGGCGTGGACCTTGCGGATCGTGCCTTCGGCGGCGTCCTTGGGGTTGGTTGCGCCCATGATGTCGCGGTTGCGCTTCACGGCGTCCTCGCCTTCGAGCACCTGGACCACGACCGGGCCCGAGATCATGAAGCTGACCAGCTCGCCGAAGAAGGGGCGCTCCTTGTGGACGGCGTAGAAGCCCTCGGCCTGCTCCTTGGTCATGTGGATGCGCTTGGACGCGACGACGCGCAGGCCGGCTTCCTCCAGCATCTTGGTGACCGCGCCGGTCAGGTTGCGGCGGGTGGCGTCGGGCTTGATGATCGAAAAG